>NZ_JBHYVA010000202.1:0-12383 GCF_042750055.1 Streptomyces sp. NPDC059456 | reverse complement strand
CCCACCGCGCGCGCGCGCGCGGCCCCGCGCCCCCCACCCCCCCGCCCCCCGCCCCCCCGCGCGGCGGCGCGCCCCCCCCCCCGGGGGGGCCCCCCCCCCCCCGGCGGTGCGCGCGGGGGCGGTGCGCGCATAGGCGGTGCGCGCGGGGGCGGTGCGTGCATGCGTGGGCGGTGCGCGCGGGGGCGGCAAGTCGGGTGCAAGTGGGCTGCAACCGGAGTTCACAGACTGGGTGTCATGCCTTCGAACAGCACGTCCGACTCCACCGTCCACCCCTACACCCGCGAGATGGCGATGATCCACCAGGTGTTCCGCCGTGAATCGCGCCTGCTGGCCGAACTCGTCCAGGACGTGAAGCCGGCCGACACCGGCCGTTCCCGGATCCTCGCCGAGCACTGGCGGCAGTACGCCGTCGGCCTGCACGCCCACCACACCGGGGAGGACGAGGTGCTCTGGCCGGTGCTCGTCCCCGTCCCCGTCCCCGTCGTCGTTCCGTCCCGTACCCAGCGAGGAAGTCCCACCGATGCGCATCGGATTCTCCGTCCCGCAGTTCGGCCCCTTCGCCGACCCCGACCGCACCGCCGCCCTGTGCACCGCGCTCGAAGCCCTGGGGTGTCACAGCCTCTGGGTGGCCGACCGGCTCCTGGCACCGGTCGTCCCCGCCGAGGGATATCCCGGCGGGAAGCCGATGCCCCTGCGCTACGGCACCCACCTCGACCCGTTGCTCGCCCTGGGCGTGGCGGCCTCGGCCACCGGACGGGTCCGCCTCGGCAGCAGTACGCTCAACGCCCTGTGGCAGCCGCCCCTCGTGCTGGCCCGGGCGCTGACCACCCTCGACCTGATCAGCCACGGCCGCCTGGACGTGGGCATCGGGCTGGGCTGGATGCGGGAGGAGTACGCGGCCGCGGGGGTCCCCTGGCAGGGGCGCGGCGCGCGGCTGGAGGAGACCCTCGACATCCTCGACGCCGTGTGGCGCTCCGAGCAGGTCGTCCACACCGGCCCGCTGTGGACGATCGCCGAGTCGACCGTACTGCCCAAGCCCCTCCAGCGCCCGGGGCCGCCGGTCCTGCTGGGCGGTTTCACCCCGCACGCCCTGGAGCGGGTCGGCAGGCGCGCCGACGGCTGGCTCGCCGCGTCGATGCCGCTCCCCCATCTCGTCGGGCTCTGGGACGTCGCCACGGAGGCGGCGGAGCGGGCGGGGCGGGACCCGGCGGCGCTGCGCCGGGTGTTCCGCGTGAACCCCGACGTCACCACGGCGGAGGCCGATCCCGCCGAGACCCACCACCGCGGTACCGTGCGCCAGATCTGCGACCACCTCAAGGTGATGTGCTCGGCGGGTACCGACGAGGTGCTCGTGGACCTCCAGCTGACGACGGACTCGCCCGAGGAGTACTTGGACGTCGCGGCGGAGTTCATGGCCGAACTGACCGCACCGGCCGCACCGGCCGCACCGGCCGCACCGGCCTGAGTGCCCACGGGGACCGGCGGGGCGTTGCGCCGCACGAGTGGTCATGTGCACGGCAGAAACGATCTTGCATGTGCCCCTGTCATAGTCCGGGATGCGCGGTGGGACGTTGGGGGTGTCCCGCCGGAACCTCCGGCGGGCTAGAGAACGGAGTGAGCCATGAGCAGCACCACCGGACTGCCGCCGGGCGTCGTCGAGATCACCCCCGAGGGATCGCCGTGTCCGCCGAAGACGCTGGGCCTGTGGCGCCATTACAACTGCGGCGGCGAGGGGTACGGCATCGGGGCCGGATTCGACGTCGACCTCAGCCTGTTGCCCCTCCACGACGGCGGCAGCATGACCAAGAACGTCTCGTCGTGGGTGAACAACACGGACAGCGACGCGAAGCTGATCAGCAAGAGCGGTACGCGGATCCTGCGGGCCGGCGACAAGCTGGAGGAGCCCAAGCAGCACAACGACACCGTGGAGCAGGTCAGCTGGGAGCTCTGACCCGGGCCGGCTGATCGGGCCGGCCGGCCGGGGCGCGAGCGGCCGCCCCTACGCGGGCGCCGGCGGCAGGGCGGCCAGGCCGGACCGCGCGGCGTCCGCCCAGTGGGGTGAGTCCCAGGCGGCCGCCACCCGCGCGGCTTCGAGGTGGTGGTTCCTGGCCTGTTCGGGGCGGTCCAGGAACCGGGCCGGTTCGCCGAGGGTCTGCGCGACGGGCCTCAGCACGAGGCTGAGGCTGCTCGCGCCGCCCGCCAGCCCCCGCAGGGGCAGCAGGTCCTCGTACACCTCGGCGGCCGCCGTCCTGTCGCGGAAGGCGATGGCGGCCGTGCCGCGCAGCCCGGCCAGGATGGGGTAGGCGAAGTCCCGCCGCAGGGGCACGCGTTGCGCGAGGGTCTCCCGGGCCTCTTCGGGACGGCCGGCGGCCGGCAGCGCGAGTGCGGCGAGGGCTTCGTTGTGCGGCTTGTACTGCTCCCACACCGCGAGCAGTACGGGCAGCATCTCGGCGAGCCGGCCCCGCTGCAGGCGGATGCAGCCGATGCCCAGGGCGGCCAGCCCGCTGAGGTCCACCGCCCCGCGCGCCCGGAGCTCCGCCACCGCGGTCCCCAGGTCCCGCTCCGCTTCGTCGAAACGGCCCTGTGCCATGGCGAGCACGGGGTGGCGGAGCCTGGCCGCCGCGAACGCGCCCTGGAGCTCGTAGGTGCGGGCGATCTCGTCCGCCCGGACGAGGCACCGCTCCATCTCGGCCGGGTCGTTGCGGCCGACGGCGATCCGGGCGGCGACGTACGCGCGCATCCAGGAGTACTCGGGGCTGTCCTGGGCGTCGGCCCGCGCCGGTGGCGGCACGGGCCGGTGCGCGGGACGGGACGCAACTCGGAACGTCCACGGGACGTGCCCGGGACACCGCGGGACGGGTGCGGGACACCCCGGGACGGACCGGGCGCGAGAAGGCCCGCGGGACGGATCGGGGCCCTTCCGACCGGCGCACGGCCTTCCACCGCACCCCTCCCGCCGCCCTTCCCGGGATGCAGGACGACCTCGGGACGGCGCACAGGGGGCGGAATCCGGGGTGGCCGGATCACGGCTAGGTTTCTCGCCATCGGACGGCAACACGCCGACCACTCACATCCGTTCGCATCCGATCGTCCCAGCTCGCATCGGACCGCACCTCGGGGGTCGACCCACCCATGAAGCTCAAGCGCACGCTCGCCACCCTCGGCGCCACCGCCGCGATGACCGCCGGCCTGATCGGCTTCGGCACGACCGCGCACGCGGCCATCCCCGGCTGCAACGACTACTCGATCTACTACAGCGGCCCCACCAACGCCTGGTACACGAAGGTCCCCACGATCGGCTCCCCGGCCACCAACTTCTGCACCCTGCGCTCCGGCGCCAGCGGCATGCAGGTGTACTACCTCCAGGACACCCTGAACTACTGCTACGGCCAGGACCTCGGCGAGATCGACGGCAAGTTCGGCCCGAAGACGGCGGCCGCCCTCGCCCGCGTCCAGAAGACCCTGGGTCTCGACCCGGACGGCGTCTACGGCCCGCAGACCCGCGACAAGCTGAAGTGGCACTGGATGACCCTGAACGCCAACAACAGCTGCAACACCCTGTACGGCGCCGGCGCGCACTGACGCCCCCGCCCCGCTGATCTCCCCACGGCGGAGGCCGACGCGTCCACCGTCGGGCTCCGCCGTGCCCCAGTGCCCCTTCGGTGCGCCGGTGCTCCTACAGTTGGCCCGGCCTCGGCAGTGCGAGCGGGACGACGTTCGCCTCGATGAGCGGGAGGGAGGGGAGGGCGTGGAAGACGTCTTCGATCTGACCGGAAGGCCACCGCAGGGGTGGATGCATGCCGTCTTCGGTGGCGGGCCGTACGCCGACGACGTCGGCCGGTGCGTTCCGGGCCCGCCCGCACCGCAGGCCGTGACGGTCCCGCTCCCGCAGGGCGGGGAGCACGTGTACCGGCTGGTGACGGTCGGCTCGTGGTCGGCGCCGCAGGACCCGATCGCCCTCTACGACGACACCGGACCGGTACCGGCGCCGCCCCTGTCTGAGCTGGAGAAGTCCTGGGTCGTCCGGCACCGGATGTAACCCGGCCCGGGCACGCCGACCTCGATGCCGTTCTCGTCGAGTCCGTTGACGATGCGCAGTCGGCCCCCGGCGAAGACGAACTCCACCGCCACCGTCCCGGCTGCCAGGTCACGCTCTCGCGGCCGCCACTCGAGGAGCGTGACCTCGTCCAGCTCCCGGCCGACGAACGGCTCGATGCGCTCGTCGCCGTGCGACCACCGGGGCGTCAGCCCGACCCCCTCCCACCCGGTGAGGGGCGCAGCCGTGTCGATCGTGTCCCAGCCGATCGAGAGCTCGTCGAACTTCCAGTGGCACACCTCCACCTGGATGCCGTCGAAGTCCAGCACCACCGGGCAGTCGGCGTACCAGTCCCCGTCCTCGGCGAAACGCACCAGGGCGAAGCCCGTCAACCGTCTGCCGGCGAGTGTCCGCCAGGCGCGCTCCGTGCGCCTGGCGCACCGCCTCGATCCCCGTCAGGAAGGACGGCTTGAAACCAGAGATCCCCATGTTCACGGCACCGGAGTCTCCCTGCAAACGGCCCTCCCGGCCAACACGTGCCAGGGCGGACTCACGGGGACGCCCTCGGGTCAGCCGGCCGCGGAGCGGCGCACCAGGCGCCCGTTGAGGACGACCTCCAGCCACGTGTGACAATCGCCCGTCCACAGCCCGACCTCCGCCCCGCACCCCGCACACGCCAGGTTCGGCCCCTCGTGTCCGCCCGGCCCGCAGCAGCCGCCCCAGCGGCTCGGGACTTTCGCCGTCCCGACCAGGTCGCCCGGGCTCAACAGCAGGTCCACCCCCGGCCCGTGCCCTGCCCGGGCCATGCCGAAGCCCTTTGGGAGCGCGCCCCAGGCGATGCGTCCCGGCTCCGGGTCGCGCGCGAAGGCGCCTGCGGCGATCCTGGGCGGGCAGGGGTCCACCGGAGAGTCGAGCGGAGTCCAGGCCTCGCCCTCCGCCGGCGGTCGCACTTCACGCACCGGCAGGGACAGCCGGGCGCCGCACACGGCGCAGGAGAACACTTCGGCCTCGGCCATTCCCGCGTCGCCCCCTCGTCCTTTGGCCCCGACGGCGCTACCCCACGCCACGGCCACCGTGTTCGGGCGAGGCCGGGGCCGGGGCCGGGGCCGCTACCAGGGCGCGACCACGAGCGGTGGCCCCTCACCGCACCCCCCCTTCCCGGACGCCCGGCCCTTCGCTTCCCGAGGTCCAGGGCGGTCCCGCCGTACGGGGTGGGCCCGTCGGAGGGCTACTTGGATTCGACCCGTCCCACCGGGTCGGGGCCGGTCGTCAGGGCCTCGTACGCGGTCTGCCACGCGGGGGCCCCGGGGTGGAGCCGGGTGTGGAGGTAGGCCGCGGTGAGCCGGCCCAGGGCGGCGACCCGCTCGGGGTTCTCGTCCGTGGTCTCGGCGGCGTCGTATCCGGCGATCCCGCCGAGTCCGTGCTCCGCGTCGAACAGGGTGAGCAGGGTCTTGGGGGCCGGGGCGAGGGTGTAGGGGTCGGCGTGCCAGTCCGGTCCCATGTCCGTGAAGTGCCGGGGGTCGTCCTTGTCACCGGCGACGACGAGTGCGGGTGTGGTCATGGTGGAGAAGTCGACGGCCCCGATGATCGGCCACTGCTCGGCCATGGGCCCGTTGAGGACTTCGCCGCCCCTTCCGGGCGCGGCGAGCAGTACGCCCGCCTTGATCCGGGGGTCGGCGAGGTGCACCACCTTCCCGGTGTCGGGGTCGTTGAGGCCGGCGCCCAGCAGGAGGGCTGCGGTGAAGCCGCCGAGCGAGTGTCCGGCGAGGGCGACCTTGCCGGGGTCGATGCGTCCCGCGAGCTGCGGCACGGCCTCCTCGATCTCGTCGAGCCGGTCGAGGATGTGGCTCATGTCCTCGGCGCGGGAGCGCCAGAAGTCGGGGGCGCCGGGTGCGTCGGCGACCAGGTGGCTCAGTGTCCGGGAGGTGAGGTGGGTGGGCTGGATGACGACGAAGCCGCGGGCCGCCCAGAAGTCGGCGAGCGGCGCGTATCCGTTGAGGGAGGAGAGGTGGTGCGAGGGGCCGTGGCCGTGGGAGAGGAGGATGACGGGGAGGCCGGCTCCCGTCGCCGGCGCGGAGACGCGTACCTGGAGGTCCACGGGACGGCCGGGTACGGAGAGGACCACGGGGCTGAAGGACAGGACCGGGACCGGGGTGCCCAGGGTGTCGGCACCGGCGTCGGCGCCGGTGGTGGTGGCGGTGGTGAGGGCAGGGGAGGTGCTCACGAGGGGGTTCCCTTTCGGTGGCACCTGCCGTCCTCCGGTCCCCCGCGACGGGCGCGGGTGCGGACGGGGACGGACAGGTGGTCAGGGTCAGGAGCGGGCGTTCCAGCCGTGCCGACCGTTTCGGCTAACCTGAAGCGGAGCGCCGCTCCATTTAGTATCCGGAGCGCTGCTCCGTTTTGTCAATCGACTGGAAGGACCGAGCGATGGCCGCCGAGAGCCCCGCAGGACAGTCGCCGTCCCGAGGCAAGCGGGCCGACGCCCAGCGCAACCGACAGACGGTGCTGGACGCCGCCGCCGAGGTGTTCGTCGCCTCCGGCGTCGACGCGCCGATCCGGCAGATCGCGGCCCGGGCGGGCGTCGGGATGGCCACGATCTACCGCCACTTCCCGACCAGGGCGGATCTCGTCACCGCCGTCTACCGCCACCAGATCGAGGCGTGCGCCGAGGCGGGCCCGGACCTGCTGGCCGGCGCCGACTCCCCGTTCGACGCGCTGTGCCGGTGGACCGACCTGTTCGTCGACTTCCTGGTCACCAAGCACGGACTGGCCGACGCCCTGCAGTCCGACAGCGACCGCTTCGCCGCGCTGCACGCCTATTTCCTCGACCGCCTGCTGCCCGTCTGCGCCCGGCTGCTCGACGCCGCGGTCGACGCCGGGGACATCAGGCCCGGCACCCAGCCGTACGAGCTGATGCGCGGCATCGGCAACCTCTGCATCGGCCGCGACAACGACCCCCGCTACGACCCCCGGCGCCTGGTCGCCCTCCTGCTCCGGGGGCTCAGGGAACCTCAGGCGTCCTGACGGGGAGCGAGGTGATCCACGGCCACTCCGTTCCTTGGTGACAATCTGTCGGAAACCGCACGGTTCCGGTGGAAGTAGGCTCTGGCGTCAACAAGGCTTCGGACGCGAGGAGTTGAACCCGATGAGCGACGACTCGGTGCGGATCGGTTCCAGGGCGAGCAAGCTCGCGAGAGCACAGGTCGCGGAGTGGCTGGGGCCGATCGCCGCGCAGTTCCCCGGCATTCGGTTCAAGCGGGAGACCATCCTCGAAGGCGGGGACCAGGACCGCACCACGCCCACCCTCGCCGAGGTGGCGAAGACCGCCGGCGGGTCCGCGTTCTCCACCAACCAGGAGGAGGCCCTGGTCACGGGGAGGGTCGACGTGATCGTGCACTCCCTCAAGGACCTCCCCACCGCGGTCCGCGAAGGGACGAGCCTGCTGGTCACCCCCGGCCCCCGCCAGGACGTCCGGGACGTGCTGTGCGGGGCCACCCTCCGGAGCCTCCCCCTGGGCGCCCGCGTCGGCACCGGCGCCCCGCGCCGCGTCGCCCAGCTCCTGGCGCTGCGCCCGGACCTGGACGTCGTCCCGATCCGCGGGAACGTGCCGGGGCGGCTCGCCCGCGCCACCAGGGGCGGCCTCGACGCCGTCGTGCTCGCGGCCGCGGGGCTGGACCGGCTGAACCTGATGCCGGAGGTCCACGAGATCCTGGACCCGGCCGGCTTTCCCCCCTCCCCCGGCCAGGGCGCGCTCGGCATCCAGGTCCGCACCGGCTCCGCGGCCGCCCGGCTCCTGGCCGGCACCGGTGATCCGCAGGTCGACGCATGCGTACGCGCCGAACGCGCCCTGCTCGCCGAGCTGCACGGCGGCTGCTCCGTCCCCGTCGGGGCCTGGGGGCGGATCGGCGAGGACGGCATGCTGCACCTGTCCGCCGCCGTGACCTCCCTGACCGGCACCCGGCAGGTCACGGCCGCGGGGAGCGGGCCCGTGGACGCGCCGGAGAAGCTGGGCGCCTGCGTCGCCGCCGATCTCCTCGACCGGGGCGCGGCCGACATCCTGGCGCAGATCCGCAAGCCCTGACCGCCCGGAGGTGGCCGCGCTCTCCGCCCGCGTCAGCGGGGGGCCGCGTCAGCGGGGGGCCGCGTCAGCGGGGGGCCGCGTCCGTCACTCCGTGATCGTGGGCGGCTCGGACATGAAGGGGCGCAGTTCGAGCCACTCGTGGATGGGCCGGCCGCCCGCGCCGGGGGCCGCCGACAGCTCGGCCGCGAGCTCCAGGGCCCGCTCGTGGGTGTCCACGTCGATCACCATCCAGCCGGCGATCAGGTCCTTGGTCTCGGCGAACGGGCCGTCGGTGACGGGCGGGCGCCCCTCGCCGTCGTACCGGACGAAGGTGCCCTCCGGAGCGAGCGCCTGGGCGTCGACGAACTCGCCGGTCCGTTCCAGCTTCGCGGCGAAATCGCGCATGTACTGGATGTGCGCCGAGACCTCCTGCGGGGTCCAGCGGTCCATGGGGACGTCGTTGCTCGGGGCCGGGGCGCCGCGGTAGTGCTTGAGCAGCAGGTACTTGGCCATGACGGTTCTCCTCGATCCGGTCCGACGCGCCCATTGCGGCCGCGCTCACCCCTGGGACGGAGCCGACTCACGATCCTCGACATCCTGCCGGAGATTCTTTTCCGGGACCGGCAGGCCCTCCGGGTCCTCGGCGAGCAGCGGCCGGAGTGCGCCGAGGACCGCGCCGACGCAGACGTCGCGCAGCTGGGTGCGGGTGCAGGTTTCGCGGGTGAGCCAGTCGACGCAGAGGACCTGGACGAAGACCAGCCAGCTCTTCAGGACGCCGGACACGGCTTCCCGGGCGCTCTCGTCCGCGAGGGGGAGTACGGCGAGCAGGCGCGTGCGGAGTGCGTCCAGCTCGTTCGTCATGATCGTCTGGATCACGGGGTCGCCCGCGAGGACCCGGTTCGCGGCGAGGACGGCGTGGCGGTTCGCCACGAAGTAGTCGAGATGGACCTCCATGCCCTGGACGAGCTGCTCCACCAGGGAGTCGGCGGGGTCGAGCCGCGTCTCGGCGAGCAGTCGGTCCGCGGCCTGCTGGTACACGGCCGCGAAGAGGGCGTGCTTGCTGGAGAAGTGACGGTAGAGCAGGGCTCGGGAGACGCCGGCCTCTTCGGCGACCTCCTCCATCAGGACGTCGTCGTACGGGCGTGCGGCGAAGAGCCGGGCTCCGACGGCGAGGAGCTGGGCGCGGCGGCCGGCGGGGCTGAGTCGTTGGCGGGGAGGCACCGGCGAAGGCTACTTGACATGTGTCCACTGGCGCATCGAGTCTAGTAGACACATGTCAACCAAGCTCCACCGGGACGGCTCGGAGGGATCATGGCAAGGACCCTGCGCACACTCACCCGATTGATGGGCTGGTCCAGCGTGGCGATCGGCCTGTACCACGTGCTGCTCGGCAACGCGGCGATCCCCGGGGCCGGTTCCGCCGGCACGACGGTCGACAGCTGGGGCCGGTTCATGGGGGCCGTCTTCGTCGGCTACGGGCTGGCGTGGCTGTGGGCCGCGCGGCAGCGGCCGGTCCCGGCCCAGGCGGTGCGGTGGCTGGCCGGCATCTTCCTGCTGGGCGGCGCGGGCCGGCTCCTCTCCCTCGCCGTGCACGGCCGGCCGCACTGGTTCCAGCTCGTGCTCGCGGCGCTCGAACTCGGCCTGCCCCCGGTCTTCTTCTGGCTGGCCGACGCGGACGAGCGGGCCGGCGGAGCGCCGGCCGTCCGGGGGAAAGGGGCCTACAGGGCGAGTTCGAGGTAGGCGGCGCGCTTGGTCTCGCGCGCCGTGAGGGCCTCGCGCCATATGACGAGGGCGAAGGGCGGGATCATGCTGGGGGGAATGTCTTCGGGCAGGCAGAAACGGATCTCGCCGATCTCCGACTCCTGGAGCGTGATGGCCCGCTGCTGATCCGGGCTCAGTTCGGGACCGTCGAAGACGTGGAAGACGTGCGAGCCCTCCGCCCTGGTCACCCAGGCGGTGACCAGGAGGTCCCCGATCTCCAGGTCCAGGCCGATTTCCTCACGGACCTCACGGCGCGCGGCCGCCGTGGGGAGTTCGCCCTCTTCGAGGTGTCCGCCGGGCAGGTTCCACCGCTCCTTGTAGACCGGGTTGACGATGAGCACCCTGCCCTGCTCGTCCCTGACGATGGCGGCGGCTGATGCGGTGGCCTTCGCGCGGCCTGCGGACGTGGTCATGGTCAGCTCCTGTCGTGAACACCGAGGTGGGGGGCGGTGTGTGTGCGGTGTGTGTAACAGGAATGTACTGGGAGGCGGTCGGACGGAACGGTTCGCCCGACCAGGCGGTCCTGATGGCCGTCATGCAGGCACCGCCAACCGACACCGAGGTGGAAACGATGCGCGTTCACAAGCTGACCTTCGCGGCCCTGACCCTTGCCGCGGGGCTCTCGCTCACGGCCTGCCAGAGCGACGACGACGGCCCGGCGCAGAGCGGCCCGTCGTCCTCGGCGGGAGCGTCGGCCCCGTCCACCGCACCCTCCGCCGCGGCATCCGCCGCCGGGTCGCCCTCGGGCGGCGGAAAGGGCGGCGGAAAGGGAACGGGTACCGGCTCGGCTGCCGGTACCGGCTCGGCCGAGAGCGGCAAGGGCGGCACGAGCGACACGTGCCGCACCGACGAGCTGGAGATCACGGCCAAGGACCACACCATCGACGGCGATCACGAGGGCACCGTCGCGGTGGAACTGAAGAACCGCGGCGGCCGGGACTGCGTGATCTCCGGGTACGCGGGCGTCGACCTGAAGACCGCCTCCGGGTCGCTGTCCGCGCAGCGCACGGGTGAGAAGAGCGGCCGGACCGTCCTCAAGAAGGGCCGGTCGACGGCCTTCGGCATCAGCTACCCGTTCAACACGTCGGGCGGCTCCGGCGTCCGCGTCACGGGCCTGGTGGTGACCCCGCCGGACGAGACGAAGTCGGTCACCCTCGGCTGGCCGGGCGCCGGCACGCTGCCCGTCACGGACGGCGCCGGATCCCCGGTGAAGGTCGGCCCGATCGGCAGCGCCGGCCAGGGCGGCGCCGTCGAACAGCCGTGACCGGCTCCGTCCCCGGGGTGAACGGGACCACAATGGGACGCACGAGCAAGGAGAGGGACGATGGCCACGTACCTGCCGGCGGGGCACACCCGCGGAGCCCCGGAAGCCGTCGACGACGTGCACGGGCGGCTCGGACCGCGCCCGTGTCCGGCCGCGCCGTCCGCCGGCGCACCGTCCACCGACACACAGTCCGCCGACACACCGTCCGCCGACGCGCCGTGCCCGCGCCGGTGAACGAGGCCCTGCTCCGCAGCCTCACCCCGGGCGTGCTCGCGCTCCTCGTACGCCGCGGAGCCGAGTTCGCGGCGGCCGAGGACGCCGTCCAGGACGCCCTCGTCGAGGCGGTCCGCGTCTGGCCCGCCGACCCGCCGCGCGACGCGAAGGGCTGGCTGGTCACCGTCGCCTGGCGCAAGTTCCTCGACCGGGCCCGCGCGGACACCGCTCGCCGCCGGCGTGAGGACCTCGTCGACGAGCAGCCGGAACCAGGGCCCGCGCCCGCGGTGGACGACACGCTCCAGCTCTACTTCCTGTGCGCACACCCGTCGCTGACGCCGTCGTCCGCGGTCGCGCTCACGCTGCGCGCCGTCGGCGGGCTCACCACCCGCCAGATCGCCCAGGCCTACCTGGTGCCCGAGGCGACCATGGCGCAGCGCATCAGCCGGGCCAAGCGCACGGTCTCCGGCGTGCGGTTCGATCAGCCCGGCGACGTCGCGACCGTGCTGCGCGTCCTGTACCTGGTCTTCAACGAGGGGTACTCGGGCGACGTCGACCTCGCCGCCGAGGCCGTCCGGCTCACCCGGCAGCTGGCCGCCCGGGTCGACCACCCCGAGGTGGCGGGGCTGCTCGCCCTCATGCTGCTCCACCACGCCCGGCGCGCCACCCGGACCGCGCCCGACGGCAGCCTCGTACCGCTCGCCGAGCAGGACCGGGGCCGGTGGGACACCGCGTCGATCGCCGAGGGCGTACGGATCCTGCAGGCGGCCCTCGCCCGTGACCGGCTGGGCGAGTTCCAGGCACAGGCCGCCGTCGCGGCCCTGCACGCCGACGCGCGCACCGCCGAGGAGACCGACTGGGTGCAGATCGTCGAGTGGTACGACGAGCTGGTGCGCCTGACCGACAACCCCGTCGTACGGCTCAACCGCGCGGTGGCCGGCGGCGAGGCCGACGGACCCCGCGCCGGCGGGACGGCACAGGCGGGGCAGGTCGCCAGGCACCCCCCGCCCGCGGCGGGGGCGGCGCACGGGCCGGGAGCCGCCGGGCCG
>NZ_JBHYVA010000201.1:10645-12440 GCF_042750055.1 Streptomyces sp. NPDC059456 | reverse complement strand
GAGCGGGGCACTGCCCGCGGTGCGCTGCTCGGCGGCGTACATCTCGGGCAGCCGGTACCCGAAGCTCTCCGCGGCGTCCAGCAGACCCCGCAGCAGTCCGGCGGCCTCCTTCTCGAAGCCGGCCTGGGCCAGTCCGGCGACCGCCACGGCGCTCTCGTACGCCCGCACCGCGCCCGAGCGGTGGCCGAACGGGTTGTGGCCCGGCTCCCGGGAGGCCATGCTGCGCAGCCCCCATCCACAGTCCATGGCGGGGGCGCCGAGGAGGCGGGCGAGCTGCTCGGTGCGGATCCGGTCCAGCAGTCCGGGGGCGAGCTCTCCGCCGCCCAGCAGGCCGGTGTCCAGGAGGTGGGCGGCGGCCCCCGTCAGCCGGGGCAACGGCCGCCCGTCGGGGTGCAGGGCCGCCGCGGGCCGCCCGCCGTCCGGGCCGTCGATCCAGAACCCGTTCCGGAACCGCTCGCGCAGCGCGGCGGCCCGCTCCCGCCACTCCTCGGCGCCGGGCCGCCCGCAGCCGGCGAGCAGGTCGGCCCCGAGCAGCGCGGCCCGGTGGGCGTGGGCCTGGGTCTCGCAGCGCCGCGGCCCGGGATCGGGGTCGGCCAGGAAGCCGTCCGTCCCCAGGGCGCCGCGCAGCCAGTCCAGGCACCGCTCGGCCGCCGGGAGGAGCCGGGCCACCTCCTCCTCGGGCATGCCCCACCGCCGGGCCTCGGCGAGCACCACCGGGAAGGCGAGCGTCGCCTCGGTGCCCGTGCACCCGGGCGGCAGCTGCGGGCCGGCTCCGCGCAGCGGCCCCGGGATCTTCCCCCCGTCGGGCCCGTGGCCGCCGGTCTGGGTCCGGGCCAGGGTGCGCAGCGTGGCCGCGGCGAGCCCGGTGCCGAGCGGCAGCGCCATCCTGGCGGCCCAGAGGGATTCCGCCGGGGCCAGCCCGAGCCGCCACGGCACCCCGGCCGCGGCGAAGGCGTCGCCCGGTTCCTCGCGGTCGCGCATCAGCAGCGCCCCGAGGTCCCCGACGCTGGTGCGGAACCAGGCTTCGACCCGCGGGTCGTCCCCCTCGGCCCGGGCGTCGGCCAGCGGGTTGGCCACCTGTCCGGCCGGGGCCCGCGCCGTGCGGTCCTGCGTGGTCCGCAGCTCGATGGTGCGGGACTCGCCGGGCCCCAGGTCGAGCTGCCAGCGCAGCAGCCCCGCCGAGGCGAGCGCGTCGTCCGGGGCCGGATCGGCCGCGGTGACGGCCTGCGCCTCTCCGCTGCTCCAGCGCAGCCCGGCGGCGTGCACCCCGGCGGGAAGTTCCGGCCCGGCCCGGCCGGCGGCCACCGCGGCCAGCTCGGCCAGGTCGGTGCCGAGCAGCACCTCCACCGTCAGGCGCATCGGCCGGGCCGTGAAACTGCGCACGGTGATCCGCTCGGTGCCGTCCGCGTGCCGGACCCGTTCCACGCCGACGTCGGGATCGGGGCCTGCCTCCGCCCCGGTGCGCACGGTCGCGGTGAACGCGGCCCGGTCGGAGCCAAGGCTGCGCCCCTGGACGGCGACGGGGTCCCGGCCGCCGACCCGGAGCACGCAGCGGGAGAGCAGCCTGCGCCCGGAGCGGTAGATCCCGTCGATGCCCCGCCCCGTCAGCTGACCGTGCTCCGGGGAGATGACCAGGCAGGGCGCGGCGACGCAGATGACCGCGCCGTGCACGGGTGGCAGCTCGGTCCTGCGGGCGGGCGGTACGGAGTGGGCCATGGGTCGCCTTGTCTGGGCTGTCTGCGCTCCGGCCGGTGTCGCTGGGCGGCGGCGCGGCCGGGCCCCCGCCACCCTCCAG
>NZ_JBHYVA010000201.1:0-10635 GCF_042750055.1 Streptomyces sp. NPDC059456 | reverse complement strand
CCAGCTGAACGCCCCCGCCCCCGCCCGGGTCACGGGCCCCGGTGGCGGCTGCGCCCGTACTGGGCCGTGCCGGTGACGCGCACGCCGCCCCAGGGCCCTCACGGCGGCGTCCCGGATCCGCCGCACGGGCCCCGCCGTCCGGCCGCGCCCCTCGCCCCGGCCCCGGCCCCGGATCACTGGTCGCTCCCCGTGGTGCGGCGGGGCTGGCGACGGAGCTGCGTGTCCCGGCGGCCCGGAGGGCGGGTCGGCGCGGTGCGGCGCTTGCGGCGGGGCTCCCGGCGTCGGCGCTCCTCCCGCAGGCAGGCCCGCAGGCCCTCCGGGTCGATGCCCTCGTTGCAGGCGTGGTGGAGGAGTTGGGCGAAGCGGTACTCGGCGTCGGCCCGCAGGGCCAGTGCGAGGGCGATCCGGGCGGTCGGCTCGTCGCCGGCGGACCAGGACACCCAGCCGGCGAGGGTGAGCGGGGCCGCCGCGTGCTCCCCGTAGGCCCCGACGCAGCGGCGGGCCAGCGCCCGCCACAGCCGCAGGGCGGGGGCTGCCTCCTCGCCCTCCATCCACTCGGCCGCTACGTCCCGGATCTCGCGGTCCTGGAGGCCGAGGATCAACGAGGCCGCCTCGTCGTGGCCGAGCAGCGCATCGTCCCAGTCGTCGGCTCCGGGGCCGCCTGGGACGGGTGGGGCGAGCGTCATCCGCTGCATCAGGGTGCGGGCCAGGGAGACGGTCTCCGTGCCCACCTCCTGGCGGGTGGCGCCGTCGAGGATCTTCGGAACGAGAGCGGCTGCCGCCCGGTCCAGGGCCCGCTCCATCTCCACGGCCACTCCCCCGCTCAGCGGTGCCAGCCGGCCCTCGATCTCCCGGAGGGAACCCCTGACCTGCAGTCCGGCGAAGGTGGCCGTCGCCGCCATCACGGAGGTGCCGGTCGCGGCCAGCGGGCTGCCCTCGGCGGGGCAGCACCGCTCGTCGGGGCAGCAGTAGGACCAGTACCGGCCGCCGGAGATGCACAGCGCCTCCACCACGGGCACGTCGAGCGCGCCGCAGGCCTGCCGGATGCGCTGGGCCAGGGGCCGCAGCCGGGTCATCACGCGCTGGGCGCTCTCGCCGCCGGCCGGATCCTGGCAGAGGAAGACGACGATCCCGTCGGGCTTGGCGCCGTGCCGCTCGCTGCCCCGGACGAGGCAGTCGGCGACCTGGCGGGCGGTGTCCTCCCATTCGGCGGGGACCGTGGGAATGCCGACGCGGAGCCGGCCGCCGAAGCGCCCGCCCTCGCCGTGCACGGCGACCATGACGAGGGAGTCGGTCGGATGGAATCCGAGCATGTAGGGCAGTGCGTCGGCCAGTTCCGCCGGGCTGCGCAGGGTGATCCGGGGGTCGGGGGCGGGTCCGGACGGGCTGGTGGTGGGCCGGTCGGACGGGGTGCGTGATTCTCGGTCGTTC
This sequence comes from Streptomyces sp. NPDC059456, assembly GCF_042750055.1. Lineage (NCBI taxonomy): Bacteria > Bacillati > Actinomycetota > Actinomycetes > Kitasatosporales > Streptomycetaceae > Streptomyces > Streptomyces sp. NPDC059456. The sequence continues at coordinate 9,204 of NZ_JBHYVA010000201.1, read as the reverse complement.
GTCATGTCCCGACGGTCCCGCGGACGATCACATCGCGAAAGCCCTGTGGATAACCATTGACCGTTCAACATCCACAGGTTCAGGGCGCCATTGGCGCGATGTCGGAGGCATCGGGTTGCATGGGGGCATGAACGCAGACCTGAGGACCTCGGCCGACTCCGTTTTGGCCCGTCTCGTGGGGGATCCCACGGGCACCGCCCGCCTGCGCGAGGACCAGTGGCTCGCGATCGAGGCCCTCGTCGCGCACAAGCGGCGGGCTCTGGTGGTGCAGCGCACCGGCTGGGGCAAGTCCGCCGTGTACTTCGTCGCCACCTCGCTGCTGCGGGCGAACGGCGCCGGCCCCACCGTGATCGTCTCCCCGCTCCTCGCGCTGATGCGCAATCAGGTCGAGGCCGCCGCCCGCGCCGGGATCCGCGCCCGCACCATCAACTCGGCGAATCCCGAGGAGTGGGAGGGCATCCAGGCGGAAGTCGCGGCGGGCGAGGTCGACGTGCTGCTCGTCAGCCCGGAGCGGCTCAACAACCCGGATTTCCGCGACCAGGTGCTGCCCAAGCTGTCCGCCGCGACCGGCCTGCTCGTCGTGGACGAGGCCCACTGCATCTCGGACTGGGGCCACGACTTCCGACCCGACTACCGCCGGCTGCGCACGATGCTGGCCGACCTCCCGCCCGGCGTCCCCGTACTGGCCACGACCGCCACGGCCAACGCCCGCGTGACCGCCGACGTCGCCGAGCAGCTGGGCACCGGCGCCGGCACGGACGCGCTGGTGCTGCGCGGCCCGCTGGACCGCGAGAGCCTGAGCCTCGCGGTGCTGACCCTGCCCGACGCGGCGCACCGGCTCGCCTGGCTCGCCGACCACCTCGGCGAACTGCCGGGCTCCGGCATCATCTACACGCTGACCGTGGCCGCCGCCGAGGAGGTCACCGCCTACCTGCGCCACCGCGGCCACACGGTGTCCTCGTACACCGGCAAGACGGAGAACGCCGACCGCCAGCAGGCCGAGGACGACCTCCAGGCGAACCGGGTCAAGGCGCTGGTGGCCACCTCCGCGCTGGGCATGGGCTTCGACAAGCCCGACCTCGGCTTCGTGGTGCACCTGGGCTCGCCGTCCTCCCCCATCGCCTACTACCAGCAGGTCGGCCGCGCCGGCCGCGGCGTGGAGCACGCGGAGGTGCTGCTGCTGCCCGGCCGCGAGGACGAGGCCATCTGGCAGTACTTCGCCTCGGTGGCCTTCCCGCCGGAGCAGCAGGTGCGCCGCACGCTGGAGGTCCTGGCCCAGGCGGGCCGGCCGCTGTCGCTGCCCGCCATGGAGCCTCTGGTCGACCTGCGGCGCACCCGCCTGGAGACGATGCTCAAGGTCCTCGACGTGGACGGCGCGGTGCACCGGGTCAAGGGCGGCTGGACCTCGACGGGCGAGCCATGGGTGTACGACTCCGAGCGCTACGCGTGGGTGGCCCGTCAGCGGGCCGCCGAACAGCAGGCGATGAGGGACTACGCGGGGACGACGGGGTGCCGGATGGAGTTCCTGCGCCGCCAGTTGGACGACGACGAGGCCGCGCCCTGCGGCCGCTGCGACAACTGCGCCGGAGCCCGCTTCACCGCGGACGTCTCCACCACCGCCCTCGACACCGCCCGGGGGGAGCTCGGTCGTCCCGGCGTGGAGCTGGAGCCGCGCAAGATGTGGCCGACCGGCCTGGCCGCCGTCGGAGTGGACCTCAAGGGCCGCATCCCGGCCGGGGAACAGGCCTCCACCGGGCGGGCGCTGGGCCGGCTGTCCGACATCGGCTGGGGCAACCGGTTGCGTCCGATGCTCGCGACGCAAGCTCAGGACCAGCCGATTCCGGACGATGTGGCGCAGGCCGTGGTGGCCGTGCTCGCCGACTGGGCCCGGGGACCGGGCGGTTGGGCCTCCGGCGAGGCGGACGCTCCCGCCCGGCCCGTGGGCGTGGTCGCCCTGCCCTCGCACAGCCGCCCCCAACTGGTCGGCTCCCTGGCCGCGCGGATCGCGGAGGTCGGGCGGATGCCGCTGCTCGGGACGCTCGCGTACACGGACCAGGCCCCGCAGTTCGGCCTGCCCTCCTCCAACAGTGCACAGCGGGTCCGCGGGCTCCACCAGGCCTTGACCGTGCCCCCGGCGCTGGCGTCGAGTCTGGCGGAGGCGGCAGGGCCCGTACTCCTCGTGGACGACCGCGCGGAGAGCGGCTGGACCCTCGCGGTGGCCGCCCGGCTGCTGCGGCGGGCAGGCGCGAAGGGGGTGTTCCCGCTGGTACTGGCGCTTCAGCCGTAGCCGGATGAGTCATCCTCGGCGTGTCGGGGCAAGGATATGAACGGCATACCGGCGAATTCCGGTCGGCGGCGCCAATTGCTCGTTGCCGCATGCTCACGGGCCACGCGAGAATCGGAGTGCTCCCGCTCGGCTCGACGGCGCTCTCCACAGCCGTGCCCGCGGCGTGCCCGCACCCCAGCTGTGCCCGTCCGCGGGCGTGTACCCGAAGGGAGGACCGTGACCTTCGGATACGCCCCGGCCTCAGCCACCTCGCTGACAACGGCAGCCGGCGTCGCCAGCCGGCACGGCAGACTGCTGGAACCCGCCGAATGGACGGCCGCGGGCGTACCGCTGCTCTCCAATCCGCGCGAGGTCGTCAGCGGGCTGCACTCGCGGCACAGCCCGGTGCCCTCGACCGCCGTGATCGCCGTCCTCGGTCCCGAGGAACGGCTCGTCGCCAGCGCCTCGTTCGTCCAGCGGTCGGCTTCGGCCGACGGCTGGGACTACCGCAACGCCCTGCTCGCCGGGCTGCGCCGGGTGATCCCGCACGACCTGCGGCGCCGGACCCCGGTGCGGACCGCGGTCCTGCTGTACTGCCGCGAGGGCGACGAGCGGTGGACCGAGGAGGACGGCGCCTGGATGTGGGGGCTGCGGGACGCCTGCACGCTGCACGGGCTGCGGTGCGGCGCGTACATCACGCTGACCCGCGGCGGCTGGCAGGTCCTCGGCGAAGGCAGGGGCGGCCGGCACCCCAGCTCCGAATCCCGGCCCGAGCACCTCGGCGACACCGTCGCCGAGTTCCCCGCGGTGACCCTGCGCACCGGCGGCGGGGCGACCGAAATCATGCGCCGGCGAACCGCCGCACGCTGAGGGCGACGGCCCGCCCGTACCGGCGCGGGCCGCACGCACGGACCCGCTACGGGCCCGCCCGCACCTACAAGCGCCCCGCCCGAGGCGCACGGTGCACGGCGTCCCCGTATGCGGGCAACCCTCACGGCCGTACACCCTGGAACGGGCGTACGGCAGGTCAGGCCTCGGGCTTCAGCGGGGCCGGCACCGGCCGGCCCCGCCCCTTGCCCGCGCCGGGGTACGGGGCGTCAGACGCCCGCACCCAGCACGGAATTGATCTGCTTCGCGTCGCCGCACACGATGAGCAGCGCACCGGCGCGCGCGAGCGCGGTCGGCAGGGCGGCGGCGGTCGCCTCGACCGGTCCGCCGTTGGCCGCGAAGACCACGACGGGACGGCCCGCAGCGCGCTCGACCTGCGCCGCGTCCGCGTAGAAGACGTCGTCCCCGGCATCGTGCAGGGCCCAGTAGGCGGCCTCGCCGAAGGACAGCTCGTGCGCGGCCCACGGGTGCGGGTCGCCGGTGGTGAGCACCAGGATGTCGCCGGGCGCACGCCCGGTGTCGAGCAGCAGGTCGACGGCCTCCTCGGCCGCGTCCAGCGCACCCTCGGCGGAAGCCGGGATCAGCTGGACCTGCGGCACTGCCGCGGAGACGGACGGTGCGGTGGGGGCGGCGGGAACGGGTCCGGGGGTGGCCTGCGGCGCACGCGGCGCGGGCGCAGCGGGCCTGGGGGCGCCTCCCGCACGGCTCGCCGCCGCGGGGGAGGGACCGGGGCGCCCGGGCCGCGGAACGGCGGCGGGACGCGGACCAGGTACGGGGCGGGGGGTCTGCGCGGTGCGGCTCGCGGCCGGGGTGACGCGGGGACCCTGGGCACTCTCGTGAATCTGAGGCTCCTCGGGGGTGAGAGGCATGAGTTGATGTCTATCAAACACCGGTACGAAACGTACCGGCGGGTGGCACGTGGGCGCGATCAGAAATCGAAGCCGAGTTGGCCTCCGTTTTCCAGCTCCACCGCTTCCTCGCTGCGCCGCACCTTCTTGAGGTGGCGCCACCGGGGCAGCGCGTCGAGGTACGACCACGAGAGCCGGTGGTACGGGGTGGGCCCCAGTTCCTCCAGCGCGGCCCGGTGCACGGGAGAGGGGTATCCGGCGTTGTCACCGAAGGCGAAGTCCGCGAATCCGCCGTCCTGTTGACCGAGTTCGGCCATCATCCGGTCGCGCCTGACCTTGGCGATCACCGAGGCCGCGGCGACGGCGACGCAGGACTGGTCGCCCTTGATCACCGTACGGACCCGCCAGGGCGCGCCGAGGTAGTCGTGCTTGCCGTCGAGGATCACCGCGTCGGGCCGCACGGGCAGCGCCTCCAGGGCGCGCTCCGCGGCGAGCCGCAGCGCGGCCGTCATCCCGAGTTCGTCGATCTCCTCGGGCGAGGCGTGGCCCAGGGCGTACGCGGTGACCCAGGCTTCCAGGACCTCGAGGAGCGCGTCACGTCGCTTCTGGGTGAGCAGTTTGGAGTCGGTGAGACCTGCCGGCGGCCGGCGCAGTCCGGTGATCGCCGCGCACACGGTGACCGGACCGGCCCAGGCCCCTCGTCCGACTTCGTCGACCCCGGCGATGACCTTGGCGCCGGTGGTTGCACGGAGGGAGCGTTCGACGGTGTGGGTGGGTGCTTCGTACGGCATGGCGCCAGCAAGGGTACGCCGCCCCGCGCCGCCTGCACACCCCGGCCCGGGCGGAGTCCGCACGGCGTCTCACCTGCTGAGCAGCGGCACCATCACCCGATCGATCATTTCCGCGATGTCCGGATCCGCCCATTCGCTCCCGCACACCTTCGCGCGGTACATCATCATCGCCGGAATGACATCGGCGACGAACGGACTCGTCGCATCCGCGCGTACGTCACCCCGCTCGATCCCGCGCTCCACAAGCTCCCTGATCATCTGATGGGCAGGTTCGTGCAGCCCGGCCCGGATGACGTCGTGGAACCGCCCCGCATGGGCATGGTCGCATTCGTGAAGGACCGCACGCAGCGCCTGACCGGCGCGCGACTCCATCACGTCCCGCATCCGCACACACAACCGGAACAAGTCCTCCCGGACCGATCCGCCATCGGGGATCCCGCCGAGCGGCGGCAGCCCGGTCCGCAGCACCTCGGCCACCAGGTCCGCCTTCGAGGGCCAGCGCCGGTACACCGCCGCCTTGCCGGTGTGCGCGCGGGCCGCGACCCCCTCCATCGTGAGCGCGTTCCATCCGACGGTGCTCAGCTGCTCCAAAGCCGCGTCGAGAATCGCCCGTTCGAGTTCCGGCCCCCGCCTGCGCCCCGGCGACGTCGCCGACCAGCGCGAACCCGCCATCACCTCTGACCTCCGACCGACTCGCGCGCCCCTCGCACGCATTTCCAGCCTTAGTGAACGGTTGCGTTCACTATCGAGGGCCTCCTACCGTGGACGCGCAGTGAACGAATGCGTTCACTATTTCACTATGGGGGGTTCCACGGTGAAAGGTTCTCAACTCGCCACGCCCCGGATACCGGGCGCGGCCCGCCGGGAAGGGCGCCCCGGCGTGGCACTCACGGTCATCGCCGCCTGCCAGCTGATGGTCGTCCTCGACGCCACGATCGTGAACATCGCACTCCCGCACATCCAGACCGCCCTGTCCTTCTCCACCACCGACCTGTCCTGGGTGATCAGCGCGTACACCCTGGCCTTCGGCGGCCTCCTGCTCCTCGGCGGCCGGGCCGGCGACATCCTCGGCCGGCGCCGCGTGTTCGTGACCGGAATCCTGCTCTTCACCCTGGCCTCCCTGCTCGGCGGTTTCGCCCAGGAGCCCTGGCAGCTGCTGGCCGCCCGCGCCCTCCAGGGGGTCGGCGGCGCGATCGCCTCGCCGACCTCGCTGGCCCTGATCACCACGACCTTCGCCGAAGGCCCCGAGCGCAACCGGGCGTTCGGGGTGTTCGCCGCCGTGTCGGCGGGCGGCGGCGCCATCGGTCTGCTGGCCGGCGGCATGCTGACCGAGTGGCTCGACTGGCGCTGGGTGCTGTTCGTGAACGTGCCGATCGGGCTCCTGATCGCCGTGCTCGCCCCGCTCTACATCACCGAGTCCGAGCGCCATCCGGGCCGCTTCGACATCGCCGGGGCCCTCACCTCCACGGGCGGCATGGCCTCGCTCGTCTACGGCTTCATCCGCGCCTCCGAGGACGGCTGGCGCGACGGGCTGACCCTCGTCTCGTTCGCCGCAGCCGTCCTCCTCCTCACGCTGTTCGTGGCCGTCGAGTCGCGCGCCCACGAGCCGATCATCCCGCTGCGGATGTTCGCCGACCGCAACCGCGCCGGCACGTACCTGATCATGCTGGGCCTCGCCGCCGCGATGTTCGGCATGTTCTTCTTCATCGTCCAGTTCGTCCAGAACGTGCTGGACTTCTCCCCCATCCGGTCCGGGCTCGGCTTCCTGCCCGTGACCGTCGCGATCGTCACCGCCGCCGGTCTCTCTCAGCGGTTCCTGCCGCGCTTCGGCCCCAAGCCGTTCATGGTCACCGGATCCGCCCTCACCGGCACCGGGCTCGCCTGGCTGACCTTCATCCGCACCGACAGCTCGTACGTCTCCGGGATCCTCGGACCGATGCTGCTGTTCGGCTTCGGCATGGGACTGAACTTCGTGACCCTCACCCTCACCGCCGTCTCCGGGATCGCCCAGCGGGAGGCGGGAGCGGCGTCCGGGCTGCTCAACGCGAGCCAGCAGGTCGGCGGCTCGCTCGGCCTGTCGATCCTGGTCACCGTCTTCGGCACGGCCGGCCGCACCGAGGGCGAGAAGCAGATCCCGGACTTCCTGGCCCACGCGGATCCCGGTCAGGTGGCGGCCTTCAAGGAGACCGGACGGCTGCCCGACCCGTGGGGCGACCTCGTCCTCACCCAGGGCATGTCCACCGCCTTCCTGGCGGCCGTGGCCATGGCCGGGCTCTCCCTGGCCACCGCGCTGCTGGTCATCCGGGTCCGCAAGAGCGACCTGGAGGCCCTGAGCGGCGCCGCCGCGCAGGCGGGACCGGCGGCCTGAGACCCGTGGGGCGTACGAGGGCGCGGGCGCGCGATCCGGTCCCGCGCCCGGACCCTCGTACGCGGTCCCCCGCGGGATCCGCGGCCCGGGCTACCCGATGCCGCGGGCGGCGAAGGTGCCGAGGTCGCGGCAGACCTCGTACGAGACCGTCACCGGGCGCTCACGGAGGATCTGCCGGGCACGGTACTCGCCGAGGCTCATCGCGTACCACGGCAGCCGGCCGCCCTTCGACAGCTCGTTGTTGATCCCGCGCAGGGCGCAGGAACGGCGGGGTTCGGGCAGCCGGTCCAGCGCGGGCACGGCGTCCGCCGACAGGGACTGGAAGTAGGCCAGGTCGATCTTGCCGGCCTGCTGGAAGCGGGCCACGTTCTTCTCCGCGACCATCCCGTCCGGGGACAGCAGCCCGAACGCCAGGACGGCGGCGGCCGCGCTCCCGGCCACGACCCGCGGCAGCAGGCGGGCGCCGAATACGCCGGCAGCCATGATCAGAACGATGACCAGGCCGAGCCAGATCTCCATGGCGGCCACCGATACGCGCAGCCGCGTCAGCCCGTACGCCTCCACGTACAGGTCCATGCGGCGCAGCGCGGAGGCGACGACGACCAGGGTCAGGGCGCACAACGTGCCGAGGACGACGCGGACGAACCGCCGGTCGCCGGCGCCGGAGCGCGGGGCCCAGCGCAGGGCGAGCGCGATCACGACGAGGGTCAGCAGCGTGGCCCAGAGCAGTTGCCAGAAGCCCTGGCGGGCGTACTGGGCGTGGGTGAGCCCGGTGCTCTCCAGGACCTTGTCGTAGCCGCCGAACAGGACGGCGAGCTGCACGGCGTTGAAGCCGGCGAAGAGCAGGTCGAGCACGACGAGCGGAAGGGCCCATTCGACGCGGGAGCGCGGCGTGCCGGGCGCCACCCGGATCCGGTCCCAGCGCGAGGGCGCGGCGGTGGCGCGGGCGGCGGCGAGCGCGATCACGGCTCCGAGCAGGAAGAGCAGCAAGCGCAGCGGGCCGTCACCGACGGAGACATCGGGGGTGAGCCCGCCCAGCAGGTCCGCGAACGCGGCGTCGGCGGAGGCGAACAGGGCACCGAAGAGCACCAGCAGGACGACGGCCACCACGGCGGCCTTCGCGACGGGCACCCAGCGGTCGCGGTCGACGCCGCTGCCGCGCGAGCGCAGCCCGCTCCAGGCCCAGCGGATCCCGAGCACGGTGGCGTCGACGAAGCCGAGCGGGCTGAGCAGTACACCGGGCCAGGTGCGGCTGCCGTGCAGGGCCAGCGCGCCGAGCAGGACGGCGGCGAGCAGCGCGAGGGCGGACGGCCAGCCGGCGTCGCGCAGCACGGGTACGGCGAGCAGCGCGATGCAGCCGATCGCCCAGGCCACGGTCCAGGGGCGGGCGGTGCGCCGGGCGGCGCGGGCGGCGGCGTACGCGGCGGCGACGGCGGGCACGAGGGCGAGCAGCAGGCCGGGGCCGAGGCCGTCGCCGAGGAAGAGGGCCGCGGCGAGGCCGGTGGCGACGGCGCAGAGCAGGACGGCGGTGGGCACGGGCGCCGCCTGGGCGGGGCGGGCGGCTTCGGCCCACGCGACCGGTGCGATGGACCAGGCCCCGGACTTGGCCCGCTGCTGCCGGACTTGGTAGGCCTCCCAGGCCTTGGGGTCCCAGCCGGTCGGCGCCTCCGGGATGGCTGGTACGCCGGCTTCCGCGGCCGGGTCCGCGGCCGGGTCCGCGGGCGGGTCCGCGGCCGGGTCCGCGGCCGGACCGGCGGTTGCGGCGGTTGCGGGCCTTGCGGCAGCTGTGGCAGATACGGCCGGCGCGGCCGTGGTGGCGGGCTCGCCCGTGGCCGGGGTCGGCGGCGCGTCCCTGCTCGCTTCCCCACCCGCGCCGGCGGGGTGTTCTGTCAAAGGGTTACCCACCCCCGTCCGGGGGGGGGGGGGGGGGCACCTGTGTCGTCAACATTGTGGGGCCCTTTTAGTTCCCCCACGCCGGCGGCGATCTTCGTGCCGCCGATGTCGACGCCGATGGTGAGTCCCATTAGTCCCTCGGTTTCCGGT
>NZ_JBHYVA010000200.1:0-12449 GCF_042750055.1 Streptomyces sp. NPDC059456 | reverse complement strand
GCGGCGGGGCCCACCGGGGGCGGGGGCCCGCCGGCCGCGGCCGCGGCCTCGGCGGCGGCGCGGCCGCGCAGGCTCTGGCGCAGCGCGCGCCGCTCGGGTTTGCCGACGTGGTTGCGGGGCACGGCGTCGAGCACCTCGACGCGGCGGATCTGCTCGAAGTCGTTGAGGCGGGCGTTGGCGCGTTCCACGATGGAGTCGACGACGTCGAGCAGGCCGGGGGCGGTGGGGTCGCGCAGCACGATGCCGGTCCAGACGAGCGCGCCGTGCACCGGGTCGGGCCAGCCCGCCACGATGCACTCGGCGACGCGCGGGTCGGCGCCGATGACGTCTTCGACCCCGCTGGGCGAGACGAGTTCGTTGTCGTACTTGAAGACGTCGTCGAGCCGGTCGACCAGGAACAGCACGCCGTCCTCGCCCACGTATCCGATGTCCCCGGTGGCGAACCAGCCGTCCGAGTCGACGGGCGGGGGCAGGCTGTCGTCGAGGTAGCCGGCCATCACCTGCGGGCCGCGGACCTGGACCTCTCCGGTGGCGTACACGTCGAGCGGCGTGCTGGAGTCCACGGCGACGATCCGGCATTCGGTGCCGGGTACGGCAGCGCCCACCGAGCCGCTCTTGGGGTGGTGCGGGTCCTGGCAGTGGGACAGCGGGGAGAGCTCGGCCAGCCCGTAGCCCTGGATGACGGGCACGCCCAGGCGTGCGCGCAGGGTGCGGGCGGCGGTCGGGGACAGGGCGGTGCCGCCGGAGAGCACGGCGGTGAGGCGGCGCCCGGCCGGGAAGTCGTGGGTGAGCCGCTCGTCCTGGGCCAGCCGGTGCAGCCGGGCGGGCAGCCCGTAGTAGTGGGTGGCCTCCGCCCGCTCCGCGGCGGCGAGCGAGGCGACCGGGTCGGGGTCGGTGCACAGCACCTGGCAGGCGCCCGCGTACACGCCCGAGTTGAGGTGCATCACGTGGTAGAGCGGCAGGTGGTTGAGGGTGACCGAGTCGCTGCCGAGATCGTGCGCGGCGGCGGTCTGGGCGGCGTTCGCCACCAGGTTGCGGTGGGTGAGCCGGACGCCCTTGGGGCGGCCGGTGGTGCCGGTGGTGAACTGGATGCAGGCGTCGCCGTCGAGGTCGACGGCCCCGGGCAGCTCCGTCCGCTCCGGCGCCGACTCCAGGACCACGGCCAGCGGGACGGCGTCGCCGGGGACCACGCCGTCGGGCGCGTCGGTGACGACGACGGACCGCAGGTGCGGCAGCCGGTCGCCCAGTTTGGCCAGGAGTTCGGCCGTGCCGGCCGGTACGAACGCCACCTCGACCTCGGCGGTCCGCAGGACGTGGACCAGGCCCGCCTCCTTGATCAGCGGGTTGACCAGCACCACCGTGTTCCCGCTGCGCACGGTCCCGTAGTAGGCGGCGGCGAAGACGGGGTCGAGGACGTTGGCGACGCCGATCCGCGCCCCGCGCCGGCCGAGGGTGTGCTCCAGGTACGCGGCGAAGCGGTCGGCCCGGGCGTCGAGCTCGGCGAAAGTCACCGTCGTCGTGACACCGGCGCCGGTCGCGGTCCGGATCGCCCGCCCCGCGGGATCCCGGACCGCCGCCCGGCGCAGCAGGCCGTCGAGCGGGAGTTCCGGGTACACGAATCTCGGCATGGTGCTCTCCTCCTGGCTCCCGAACGGGCGGCCGCGGCTGCGGCGGTACCCCCAGACCCTGTCGGCCCAGCGTGGGCAGCGGCGCTTGAGGAGTCTTCGAAGAGCACTCGATCCGTGCCGCAGATGCTGTGGGGAACCGATGGAACGGAGTCCCGCGATGACCACGACGATCGCCGCCGAGGCGTCCCCCCGCCCGCCCCGGGAGCGGGAGTTCGGGCTGCTGTACGCCGAGGTCCAGCAGTTCTACTCGCGCCAGATGCAGCTGTTCGACTCCTTCGAGGCCGAGCCGTGGGCGGATACGTTCACGCCGGACGCGGTCTTCGACGTGCCGACGCTGCCGGCCCCGGTGGTGGGGCGTGCCGCCCTCGCCGCGAACGTCCGGCGCAACGGGCAGGTGCAGGCCGGCAGCGGTGAGCAGCTGCGGCACTGGCTCGGCATGCTGGACGCGCGGCCGCAGCCCGACGGCTCGGTGCACACGCGCAGCTACGCCCTGGTGTACCTGACCCCGCGGGGCGGTGAGTCGAAGGTGCACCGGGTGTGCGTGATGGAGGACGTCCTGGTGCCCGCGCCCGGCGGCTGGCAGGTCGCCCACCGCCTGGTGACGCGCGACGACCTGCCCTGACCGGGCGGCCCGGGAGGCCGGGGCGGCCCCGGGAGGCGGGCCGCCCGGCGCGGGTGCGGGGCCGGGGCTACGCGTCCTGGCGGGCGGGCAGCGGGGTGAACAGGTCGGTGCGGACCCCGGCCGGGTCGGAGCCGTGCGCGACCTTCCGGGTGATCTTCGCGCCGATCGGGGTGCGGGTGACGAGCGCCGCGGCCCGGGCCCGCAGGAAGTCGGCGGCGGGCCCGCCCCCGCCGAACATCATGCGGGCCTGCATGACCTGCATCCGGTGCACGGCGGCCGCCGCGGGGGCGCGCCGGTCCCGGTAGGCCGCGAGGCGCTGCGCGGTCGGCTGCCCCGCGGAGAGCGCGGAGACGAGTACGGGGTGCAGTGCGGCGGCGTCCTGGAGGGCCAGGTTGATGCCCTGGGCGCCGATCGGCCCGTGGGTGTGGGCGCTGTCGCCGAGCAGGACGAGCCCGTCGCGCACCCATTCCGCGGCGTGCGAGGCGAACACGTCGAGCAGGGTCAGGTCGGCCAGGGAGGTGATCTGCTCGTGCACGAGGTCCGCGAACGGGGGCAGGGCCGCGGCCAGTTCCCGCCGGACGTCCTCGATGCCGCGCCGGACGACGCCGCGCCAGCCGCCGTGCGGCAGGGTCCAGCCGATCCGCAGCCGGTCGGGGTGGGTGTCGTGGACGAGCAGGGCGCTGCCGGCCGTGCGGTGCACCCGTACCCGCCCGGTGGCCCGGCCGGGCGCGTCGAGCGCGAACCACACCACGTCGTGGGCGAAGGACTCGCGGCGGCCGGCGTCGATCCCGGCGAGCGCGCGGGTCTTGGAGAACCGGCCGTCGGCGCCGACGACCACCTGGGCGCGCACGGTGACGGGCTCCCGGTCGGGGCCGTTCACGACGGCGCCCGTGCAGGGGCCGTACCGCCGCTCCTGGCGGAGGGCTGCGATCCGGTGGCCTTCGAGCAGGGTGAGGCCGGGCAGCCGCCGGCAGGCGGCGAGCAGTTCCCGGAGCAGGTGCGGCTGCGGGAGGGCGAGCAGGTGGTCGTACGGGGCGGGCAGCCGCCCGTAGTCGATGTCGAGGAGCACCCGCTCCCGCTCCCGTACCTGGAACCCGCCCAGGCGCGCCGCGCCGTGGGCCGTGGCCGCGGCGAGGACGCCGAGTTCGTCGAGGATCCGCTGGCCGCCGGGCTGGAGGATCTCGCCGTGGAAGTCGCGGTGGAACGCGGTGGAGCGTTCCACCAGAGTGACGCGGACGCCCGAGCGCAGCAGCATGAGCGTCAGGGCCAGCCCGGCGGGTCCGGCGCCGATGACGCAGACGTCCGTGTCGATGGCGTCGCCGGCGCCGACGCCGGCGGTGGCTGCCTGTTCGCGCACCGGAATCAGACCGCGGCCCGTGCGGCCAGCACCTCGTTGACCATGGCGAGGTAGCGGCGGGGGGTGTCGGCGTCGTCGAGGGCCTCCTCGTCCAGCAGGACCTCGTACTCGCGCTCGATGTACCCGGTGGTCTGGAGGACGGCGAGCGAGTCGTAGCCCAGCTCGAACCAGTTCAGGTCCAGGACGTCGCCGTCGAGGTCGACGCCCTCCTCCTCGCCCGCGCACTCGCGCAGGATGCGCTTCAGGTCGTCGAGTTCCAGCCGGTCCATGGTCTCCCTCTGTTCTGGTGGGTGATGGGGGGGGTGAGCGGTGATCGGGGGTCCGTGATCAGACGTGTGTGATCAGGCGTACGTGACCGGACGCCCGGGGTCAGGCGTCCGGGGCGCGGACGACGACGGCGGAGTTGAAGCCGCCGCGGCCGCGGGCCAGCACGAGCGCGGTCCGCAGCGGCAGCCCCAGGGCGGGGCAGGGCGCTCCGGTGACCAGGTCCAGCGGGCAGTCCTCGGCCGGGAGCTCGGTCCCGGTGGTCGGCGGGATCAGCTGGTCGCGCAGGGTGAGCAGGGCGGCGGCCACGTCGAGGGCCGCGCCGCCCGCGGCGAGCCGCCCGGTCATCGACTTGGGCGCGGTGACGGGCACCCCCCGCGGGCCGAACAGTGCGGTGATCGCCTCGGCTTCGGCGCGGTCGGCGGCGCGTTCGCCCGCCGCGTCGGCGAAGACGACGTCGACCTCGTCGGGGTGCACGCCCGCGTCGGCGAGGGCGAGTTCGGCGGCCGCGCCGAGCCGGGAGGTCCCGTCGGCGTCGAAGGTGGCGGCGTGGCCGGCGATGCTGCCGTACACGCGGGCGCCGCGCCGGCGCGCCTCCTCGGCGCCCTCCAGCACGAGGAGCGCGCCGCCCTCGCCCGCGACGTGGCCGCTCGCGTCCTCGGCGAACGGCAGGTAGGCGCGGGCGGGGTCCTCCCGGTCGGTGAGCCCGCCGCCGGCCAGGTAGGCGGCCCAGCCCCAGGAGCACAGGGCGGAGTCGATGCCGCCGGTGACGACGAGCTCGGCGCCCTTTCGGATCTGACGGCGGGCGTGGGCCATCGCGTCGAGGCCGCCGGCCTGCTCGGAGACGATCACTCCGGAGGCGCCGCGCAGGCCGTGCCGGATGGAGATCTGGCCGCTGTTGACGGCGTAGAACCAGGCGAAGGACTGGTACGCCGACACGTGCTGGCCGCCCTTGCTCCACAGCGCCTGGAGCTCCTGCTGGCCGAACTCGAAACCGCCGAAGGAGTTGGCGGTGACCACGCCGGCGGCGTGCTCGGGCAGCTGCGCGGGGTCGGCCCCCGCGTCGTCGAGGGCCTCCTTCGCGGCGGCGAGCGAGAGCCGGGTGACGCGGTCGGTCTGCGGCAGCAGCCGGCTGGACACGTGGTCGGCGTCGACGAATCCGGGCACCTCCCCGGCGAGCTTCGCCGGGTAGCCGCTCGCGTCGAACCGGCTGACCGGCCGGATGCCCGAGCGGCCGCGCAGGACGGCGGACCACCAGGCCTCGGTGCCGAGCCCGTTGGGGGCGGCGACGCCGATGCCGGTGACGACGGGGGCCGCGGTCCGCGGTCGGTTGGCGGCGGGTGCGGAGGCGGGGGCAGGGGCGGCGACTGCGGTGGTCATCGGTCCGCCTTCAGGTTCGGGCTGGTCAGGATCATCGCGCTCTGGAACCCGCCGAAGCCGCTGCCGACGGTCAGGACCCCGTCGGTGCGCTGCCGGCGGGCGGTCAGCGGGGTGTAGTCGAGGTCGCAGGCCGGGTCGGGCTCGTGCAGGTTCGCCGTCGGCGGGACGGTGTCGTGCTCGATGGCGAGGGCGCAGGCGGCCACTTCGAGGGCGCCGATCGCGCCGAGCGAGTGCCCGATCATCGACTTGATCGAGCTGACGGGGACCTCGTACGCCCGCTGTCCCAGGCTCCGCTTGAACGCCTCGGTCTCGTGCTTGTCGTTCTGCTTGGTGCCGGAGCCGTGTGCGTTGATGTAGTCGATGTGCTCGGGCTCCAGCCCCGCCTCGGCGAGAGCGGCCGTGATGGCCGCGGCCATCTCGATCCCGTCGGGCCGCAGTCCGGTCATGTGGTACGCGTTGCTGCGCGAGGCGAAGCCGGAGATCTCGGCGTAGACGTGCGCGCCGCGGGCGCGGGCGTGCTCGTACTCCTCGATGACGAGGACGGCCGAGCCCTCCCCGAGGACGAACCCGTTGCGGGTGCGGTCGAAGGGCCGCGAGGCGGTCTCCGGTTCGTCGTTGCGGGTGGAGGTGGCGCGGATGGCGTCGAAGCAGGCGGCGGTGATCGGCGTGATGGGCGCCTCGGCCGCGCCGGTGACCATCACGTCGGCGCTGCCCTCGCGGACGAGGTCGACGGCGTGCCCGATCGCGTCGAGTCCGGAGGTGCAGCCGGTGGACACCAGCGCCACGGGTCCCTGGGCGCCGACGGTACGGGCCACCTCGGCCGCCATCGAGCTGGGGACGAAGTAGTCGTACAGGTGGGGCACGGCCTTGG
Organism: Streptomyces sp. NPDC059456; assembly: GCF_042750055.1. Lineage (NCBI taxonomy): Bacteria > Bacillati > Actinomycetota > Actinomycetes > Kitasatosporales > Streptomycetaceae > Streptomyces > Streptomyces sp. NPDC059456. Next base: position 6,327 of record NZ_JBHYVA010000200.1, on the reverse strand, counting down.
TGTGGTCGACGAGCGTACGGGTGCCCCGCTCGCTGACCACCCCGTACTCGGCGTCGAGTCCGGTCGTGCAGCCGAGCGCGCTGCCGAGGGTGACCCCGGTGCGCGTGGCGTCGTACGAGCCGGCCAGGCCGCTGTCGGCGAGGGCCTCGCGGGCGCTGACGACGGCGAACTGGGCGGCGCGGTCCAGGCGCCCGGACTGTTCGGCGCTCAGTCCGGACTCCTGCGGGTCGAAGTCCGCCTCGGCGGCGATCCGGGAGCGGAATCCGGAGGCGTCGAAGAGGGTGATGGCGCGGGTGGCCGTGCGGCCGTCGGTCAGCAGCGACCAGAATTCCTTGGTGCCCGGGCGGCCCGGGGCCACGACCCCGATGCCCGTGATGACGACTCGTCTCATCGCCCTTCCCCCTGTCCTGTCTGGTCGCGGTGGCCGCGCAGCACCATGCGCGCGGCCCGGCCGAGCATCCGGGGCAGTTCGCCGCCCCGGACGAAGAAGTGCCCGCCGGGCACGGTCCGGCGGACGAGCCGTCCGGTGGTCCAGCGCTGCCAGCCCGCGGCGGCCTCGGCGCCGACGAGGGGGTCCGCGCGGCCGGTGACCGCGAGGACGGGCACGGGCAGCGGGCCGGGCGCGGTCGGCGCGGTGGCGGCGGCCCGCAGGTTGCGGGCGAGCCGCAGGTCGGCGCGGAGCACGGGGAAGACGGACCGGAACCACACGTCGCCCGGCTGCACGCCGGGCGGCAGCGCGTCGAACCGGTCCAGGACGCGCAGCAGTTCCGCGTCCGAAAGCTCGGCCGAGTTCGCGAGGGCGGCCGGCAGGTCGGGCGGCGGGCTGGCGCCGACGGCCAGCAGGGCGGGCATCGCCAGCCCGTACTCCCGGGCGGCGTGGGCGACGGTCAGGGCGACCGTCGCGCCGAGGCTGTGCCCGTAGAGGATGTAGGGAGCGCCTTCGTCGGCGATCTGCTCGAACAGGGGTTTGAGGTCGGCCAGCAGCTCGTCGCGGCCGGTCAGCCGGATCTCACGGCGCCGCTCGTCGCGCCCGGGCAGCAGCCAGGGCGTGGTCGACACCGCGCTCCCGGCGGCCTTGTCCCACCGGTAGAACGAGGACACTCCCGCCCCCGCGTGTGCGAAACAGTGCAGCCGTACGGCCCGTCCGTCGCCCATCGCCACCTCCCAGGAACCGCACCACGTAGGTATCGAATCTCACCGACCTCACTTGAGACCGGCTCGAACCCGTGTGTACGGCCCCTCCCGGGAGGGGACTCGGGGCGGGCGGCGGCGGGGCCGGGCCCTATGCGGCGTACAGGTCGAACGTCGATCCGCGGCGCGGGCCCGCCACCACGTCCAGTGCCGGATCCACCGTCAGCATCGCCTGGTGCAGGCGCTGCAGCTGCGGTGACGGCTCCACTCCGAGTTCGTCAATCAGGCGGTTGCGCAGCCTGCGGTAGACGTCCAGGGCGGTGGCCTGGCGGCCGGACCGGTACAGCGCGACCATGGCCTGCGAGTGCAGGCCCTCGTGCTGCGGGTGCCGGGCGATCAGCTCGGTCAGCTCGGCGATGACCTCGACGTGGCGGCCGAGGCGCAGGTCCGCGTCGATGCGCCGCTCGACGGTCACGAGCCGGCTCTCCTCCAGCCGCATGACCTCGATCTCCAGGATCGGTCCCACGCGCACGTCGACCAGCGCGGGGCCGTTCCACAGTCCGAGCGCCCTGCGCAGCATGTCCGCCGCGCGCTCGTCGTCCCCCTCCTCGTACGCGTGCTGTCCGCCGACCACGAGGGTCTCGTACGCGTGCACGTCCACGGCGTCCGGCGGTATCTGCAGCAGGTAGCCGCCGTGCCGGGTCGCGAGCACGTCCTTCGCACTGCCCGGGACGCCCGGTCCCATGGCCGTGCCCAGTCTCCTGCGCAGCTGCAGGATGTACGTCTGCAGCGTCGTGAGCGCGCTCTGCGGGAGGTCGGTGCCCCAGATCTCCTCCATGAGGGTCTGCACGGGCATCACCCGCCCCGGATAGAGCGCGAGCAGCGCCAGGATCTGGCGCGGCTTGCCAGCCGTCGGAACAATCGAGCCCCCGTTGACCTCGGCACTCAACGGACCCAGAACCTGAATCTTCACGGTGTCCTCCGCATTTCGTCGAGTTCCCATCGATTTTCAGCCTTCGACTCCGGCACGGTAGCGGTGCCCACTGCGGTGTCCCGGAATTCTTGAGCAGCTGTCGAGCAGCCCTCCGCCCCACACGGTTGCAGGGTAAAAGCAAGCTGATAGATTCCACTCAGGGGATTAAAACCGGCACATAATTCATTTCGCCGGGAGGGGGCACGCACCATGGACGACACCGGGGCGGACTTCCGCGTCCTGGGCCCGGTCGAGGTGCTCGACCGGCGCTCGGGGACGTACGTCGTGCCCTCCGGTGCCAAACAGCGGGCGCTGCTCGGCGCCTTCGTGGTCCGGGCGGGCCAGGTGCTGCCCGCCGACCGGCTCATCCACGAGCTGTGGGGCGACCGGCCGCCCGTCGGTGCGGCCAACGCGCTGCACGCCCACGTGGCCCGGCTGCGCCGGCTGCTGGACGGCGCGGGCGGCCGGGAGTGGATCGCCACCCGTTCCATGGGCTACCTGCTGCGACCGGGCGGGGCCGGCACGGACGCCCAGCGCTTCCACCGGCTGTCCGCCGAGGGCCGGGCGGCGCTCGGCGCCGATCCCGTGCACGCGGCCCGGCTGCTGACGGGGGCGCTCGCGCTGTGGCGCGGCCCGGCGCTGGAGGGCAGCGGGCAGGGCCCGCTGTGCACGGCGGAGGCGGACCGGCTGGAGGAACTGCGGCTGACCACGCTGGAGACGCTGTACGACGCGCACCTGCGCAGCGGGCGGCACGCCGAGGCGGCCCCGGAACTGGAGCGGCTGACGGCCGGCCACCCGACGCGGGAACGGCTCTACGACCTGCAGATGCTCGCCCTGTACCGGTGCGGCCGCCAGACGGAGGCGCTGGGCGTGTACGAGCGGGCCCGGCGGAACCTGCGGGACGGACTCGGCGTGGAGCCCGGCCCGGCCCTGCGCGTGCGGATGGAGGCGATCCTGCACCACGCGCCGGCCCTGGCCCTGGCCGCTCCCCCGCCCGTTCTCCCGGCCCCGCCGCCGGCCGCGGGGCCGGACCCCGGGCCGTCGTCCGTGGACGAACTGGGCCGTGCGATCGCCGACCTGGGTGAGCGCATCGAGGCCCTGGGCCGCGAGCAGCAGGCCCTGATCCTGCGGTTCAACCACCTGACGGCCGCGGTCCCGGACGGAAGCCGGCTCCCTCAGGCGTGACACTCCGGCGGCCGCCCGTGATGGACGGTCATCTCCCGGAACAGCGCCCCGACGTCCAGCGGCGAGCCCTCGGGCAGCCCCTGCTCCTCGGCGTAGCCGCGGTGCAGGTTGGGCAGCAGCCGCTCGGTGTCCAGCAGTTCGGCGTACGGACCGAGGTCGGTGGCGCGGGCCAGCTCCAGCGGGGTCACCCCGGCCGCGACGCCCTCCCGGGCCAGGTCCTGGATCCGGCGCAGGTAGCCCGCGTTGACGTCGAACACCTCGGGCCCCGCGACGGGCCCGTGACCGGGCACGACGGTGGTGGCCCCGAGTTCCCGCAACCGCTCCAGGGCCCTGAGGCTCCCCGCGACGGACCCCATGACGCAGAACGGCGTGACCCCGTTCATGACGAGGTCTCCGGTGAACAGCACGCCCCGGTCGGGCAGCCAGACGACGGTGTCGTCGGTGGTGTGGGCCGCCGGTCCGATGTGGATGAGCTCGGCGCGGACGTCCCCCACGTGGAGCGTCGTCCGGTCCCGGAAGGTCAGTTCGGGCGGCCGGACCTCGATGTCCCCCCAGCACACGTCGGGCCACAGCCCGGCCATGTGCAGCCCGGCCGTCCGCACCATGGTGCGGGTCCGCTCGTGCCCGATGGTGAGCGCCTCGGGGAAGAGGAAGTTCCCGTACGTGTGGTCGCCGTGGAAGTGCGTGTTGACGAGCGCCCGCGGAGCCCGCCCCGCCAGCCCCAGCGCGGCCTGCCGCAGGTGCCGGGCCCGGCCCTCGGTGGCGACGGTGTCGACGAGGGCGCTGTGACCGCCGTCGACGAGGATGCCGGCGTTGTTCAGGCACCAGCCCCCCGGGGGCTGCACGTACGCGTGGACCCCGTCCCCGACCTCGACCACGCCACCCATGCCCCGCACGCCCCACCTCTTCCTCGAAGATCCTGAGGAGAATTCTCGACCGCCGCACCGAACCCGCGCTCGATTCCTCCTGGAATTCCCGTCGAATTCCATCCCCGGCCCCCGCTTTCCGGGTTCACCTCAATCAAAGGTCAAGCGAAATTCCCACGCCCCCTGTTTCCGCCCCTTTCCGGCCGTCACCGGAAATCTCCGGCCCGCCCGCGGGGTCGGCCGGGCCGGTCCGGTCCGATTCGGTTCGGTCCGGTTCGGCGGCGCTCCGCCGCGAGCGGGTTTTCGCGGATCCCGGAACGCCGAAACCGCCGCCCGGAGGGGGCGGCGGCGAGGGCGGCCGACGGGAGGCCGCCGGGCGGGCGGGGTCAGTCCCCGGCCGGTTCCGGGAGGACCAGGCGGCGGGGGGCCGCCCGGCCCCAGGGGAAGCCGTGGTGCAGGTGCACCGCCGGCGGCCGCGCGGCGTCGACCTCGACCGCCACGGACGCCAGCACCTCGGGCACCGGCTCCACCTCCAGGAACCGCCACCGCACCGCCGAGTCGTCGGCCGGCGGCCGGAACGCGAGGACGCCCCGGTCCTCGGCCAGGGTGAACGCGAAGGAGTCGAAGGGCAGTCCGAGCCCCAGCCCGCGCGCCTTGGAGTACGCCTCCTTCAGCGTCCACAGCCGCAGCGCCCGCCGGTCGCGCGGACGTCCCGGCGCGGCGCGGGCGATCCACTCCTGCTCCTCGGCGGCGAACGTCGCGATGATGTTGTCCAGTCCCCGCTCGCCGCGGTCCAGCCGCTCCACGTCGACGCCGATCCGCAACCCGCGGGACACCCCCAGCAGGTTGTACGCGTTGGCGTGCGAGAGGTTGAAGTCCAGGGCGCCGGCCCCGCGCGGCAGCCCTCCGGCCGGCGTCTGGAGGAACGGCCGCCCGCGCGAGGAGCGCCAGATGACCGCCTCGGCTTCGGGGATGCCGGTCTCCAGCGCCAGTACCCGGCGCACCAGCGCGTGGGCGACGAGGTACTGGCGGCGGTCGCGTTCGAACAGGAAGCGGCCGGCTACCTCCTGTTCGTTCTCGTCCAGCCAGTACGAGGCGAGCGTCGCGGCGATCCCGGGCGCGAGGTCCTCGTTGGGGCAGAACCACAGGTTGACCGGGGCCGGCCCGGTCTCCCCCGGGCCCGCCGGGTCGAAGGGCGGCGCGGTCATGCGGGGCCCTCCTCGCCGCCCAGCCACAGCGGGACGCGCAGGAACGCGGACGCGGGCAGCGCCGCCCCGGCGGCGGCCGCCGGGCGGGCCGGCTCCAGTGCGGACCAGTCGACGTCCAGCCCGGACAGCCACAGGCCGCGCAGCTGGTGCAGGTGCCCGGCCTGCCAGAGCGCGGCGAGGTACCCGTCCGTCTCGGGTACGGAGCCCAGCCCCAGCGGGTCGGCGCCGCCGTCCCGCAGATCGGCGCAGGGCGCACCGTCGCGTACGAACTGCTCCAGCACCCGCACCAGTTCGGCGGTGTCCGCGACGACGGCCGCGAACCGGCAGTCCATGGCGGCCCGCCCGGTGCGCAGGGCGCGGGCGAGCCCGGCGAGCGGGGGCACCGGCCCGGACCCGCCGAGCAGCTCGGCGAACCGCCGGGCGGTGGCGGCCAGGTGGGCCGGGGTGGGGGCGGACAGCACGAACAGCTCGGCGGCGCCGACGGCGGCCGGCTCCGCGCCCTGCGCCGTGGCGGCGGGCAGGTACTCCTCCAGGACCACCTGGGCGTCCGCGCCGCCGGCCCCGCGCACGCCGACGCAGATCCGGCGCGGCACGTTCCCCTCGCCCTGCCAGGGCTGTGCCTCGGGGCGGCCCGGCGCGGGCGCCAGGGTCCGGTGGCGCAGCTGGAGCACGGCCCGGGTCAGGGCGGCGGCGCCGGTCGCCGCGCCGGCGTCGCCGACGAGTGCGCGCACCGACCCGGCGTCCTCGTGGACGGCGGCGGCCGACGCGTCGACACCGGCCGCGCGCAGCGCCTCGCGCAGCACGCGCGGCGCCGGTGCGTCGGCGGGGGCCTCGGCCGGGGCGTCGGCCGGGGCGTGGGGGCCCGCCGGACGGGGCGGCCCGGCGGGCCCCCGACTCGCCCCCCGCCGGGGCCGGGGGGGGGGGGGGGGCGCCCGGGGGGGCGGGGGGGGGGGGGGGGGCGCGC
>NZ_JBHYVA010000199.1:11384-12450 GCF_042750055.1 Streptomyces sp. NPDC059456 | reverse complement strand
CCCGGGCAGGCCGGCGGATGTGGCGGGTACAGGGGCGGGCGGCGGCGCGGGCACGTGCTCCTTCGACCTCGCCGTCAACCCGTGGGTCGGGTACGAGGCCAATGCCGCGGTCATCGCGTACGTCGCGAGGAAGGACCTCGGCTGCGAGGTGACCGAGAAGGACCTCAAGGAAGAGGTCGCCTGGCAGGGCTTCGGCACGGGCGAGGTCGACGCCATCGTCGAGAACTGGGGCCACCCGGACCTGAAGAAGAAGTACGTCGAACAGCAGCGGACGGCCGTCGTCGCGGGGGAGACGGGCAACAAGGGGGTCATCGGCTGGTACGTCCCGCCGTGGCTCGCGGAGAAGTACCCGGACATCACCAAGTGGGAGAACCTCAACAGGTACGCCGACCGGTTCAGGACCTCGGAATCCGGGGACAAGGGCCAGCTGCTGGACGGTGACCCGTCGTTCGTCACCAACGACGGGGCCCTGGTGAAGAACCTGAACCTCGACTTCAAGGTGGTCTACTCGGGCAGCGAAGCCGCGCTGATCCAGGCCTTCCGCCAGGCCGAGGCCAAGAAGACGCCCGTCATCGGCTACTTCTACGAACCGCAGTGGCTCTTCTCCGAGCTGAAGCTGGTCAAGGTGGAGCTGCCGGCGTACAAGGCGGGCTGCGACGACGACCCCGAGAAGGTCGCCTGCGACTACCCCGTGTACGCGCTGGACAAGATCGTCAGCAAGAGGTTCGCCGACTCGGACGGTCCGGCCTACCGGCTCGTGAAGAACTTCACCTGGTCGAACGAGGACCAGAACCTCGTGGCGAAGTACATCGCGCAGGACAAGATGACGCCGCAGGACGCCGCCGCGAAATGGGTCGGCGCCCACCGTGCCCAAGTCGACGCCTGGCTCGGGAAGAAGGGCTGAACCGGGCCCCGTCCCCGCGTACCGCACCGCGCCCGGGCGGCAGCGCCGCCGCCCCCCGGGGGCGGGCGGGGCCCCCCCCCGGGCCCAGGCGTCGAGGGCCCGCCCCCGCGCGGGGGCCCCCCCCCGGGGCGCCCCCCCCGGGGCGGGGAAACCACCCCCCCC
>NZ_JBHYVA010000199.1:5462-11374 GCF_042750055.1 Streptomyces sp. NPDC059456 | reverse complement strand
GCGTCCTGTCTTATGCGGGTCTCCCCCGCCCCCCGCCCCCCCCCCCCCCCCCCCCCGGGGCCGGCCCCCCCCCCCCCCCCCCCCCGCGGCCGTTCCCGCCCCGTGCGCAAGGGAGTCGAGGCCCGGCCGGCGCTCTTGACACCACCAGGGGCGAACGGCACTGTGAGTTGCGCACCCTGCACCCCGTTGCGCTGACGGCAACCACTCGGCAACGCGGTGACCACCCGGCGAGCACACGCCGGCGCGGCGAACGCCCGGCGACCGTACGGACACTGCAACTCGACTTCTTGCGAATCGGAGGGGCGGAGATGGCGGGACCGCGCGTGGTCATCATCGGAGCGGGCGTCGTGGGCGCCGCGCTGGCGGACGAACTGTCCCTGCGCGGCTGGACCGGGATCACCGTCGTCGACCAGGGCCCGGTCCCCGTCACCGGCGGCTCTTCCTCCCACGCCCCCGGCCTGGTGTTCCAGGCGAACCCCTCGAAGACCATGACCCAACTGGCCCGCCACACCGTCGAGAAGCTCTCCGCCCTCGACGTCGACGGTGAGCCCTGCTTCCTCCAGGTCGGCGGGCTCGAACTCGCCACCACCCCCGAACGCCTCACCGACCTGCGGCGCCGCCACGGCTGGCTCACCTCCTGGGGCGTCGAGGGCCGGCTCGTGGACCCCGACGGGTGCGCGGCGCTGCACCCGCTCGTCGACCGCGACCGCGTCCTCGGCGGACTGCTGGTCCCCACCGACGGCCTGGCCAAGGCGGTGCTCGCCGTCGAGACGCAGCTGCGGGACGCCCGCGCCCGCGGGGTCCGCGTCCTCGAACGCCACCAGGTCCTGGACGTCCGTACCGAGGCCGACGGCACCACCGGCGCCGGCCGCGTCACCGCCGTGGTCACGGACCACGGCGAGATCCCCGCCGACGTCGTCGTGTGCTGCGCCGGCATCTGGGGCCCCAAGGTCGCCCGCATGGCCGGCATGAACCTGCCGCTGGTCCCCCTCGCCCACCAGCTGGCCTGGACCGGCCCCGTCCCCGCGCTCGCCGGGCAGACCGTGGAGGCCGTCCGGCCCGTCCTGCGCCACCAGGAGGCCGGCCTCTACTTCCGCGAGTGCTTCGACCGGCTCGGCATCGGCTCCTACCGCCACCGCCCCATGCCGGTCCCCGCCGACGAGATCGCCCCGCCGGACTCCTCGCCCCGGATGCCGTCCGTACTGCCCTTCACCGCCGAAGACTTCACCGACGCCTGGACCGAGACCCGCTCCCTGCTGCCCGCGACCCGCGACGCCAAGATCGAGGAGGGCATCAACGGGCTCTTCTCCTTCACCACCGACGGGATGCCCCTGCTCGGCGAATCGCCCGACGTCAAGGGCTTCTGGGTCGCCGAGGCCGTCTGGGTCACCCACTCCGCCGGAGTCGGCCGCGCCATGGCCGAGTGGCTCGTGGACGGCCACTGCTCCTCCTTCGACCTGCACGCGTGCGACGTCAACCGGTTCGAGCCGCACCAGCTCGCCCCCGCCTACGTCCTCGCCCGCGGCTGCCGCAACTTCGCCGAGGTCTACGACATCCTCCATCCGCTCCAGCCGGCCGGTGCGCCGCGCCCGCTGCGCACCAGCCCGTTCCACGTCCGCCAGCGCGAGCTCGGAGCCGTCTTCCTGGAGGCCGCCGGCTGGGAACGGCCGCAGTGGTACGACGCCAACGAGCCCCTCCTGGACCGGTGGGACATCCCGGTGCCCGGAGAGTGGGCCGCCCGGATGTGGTCACCGGTCGTCGGCGCCGAGGCCCTCGCCACCCGGCAGGGCGTGGCCCTGTACGACATGAGCTCCCTCAAACGGCTGGAGGTGTCCGGCCGCGGGGCCGCCGCGTTCCTCCAGCACCTGACCACCTCGGACGTCGACAAGCCGGTCGGCTCGGTCACGTACACGCTGATGCTCGACGAGGGAGGCGGGATCCGCAGCGACATCACGGTGACCCGGCTCGCCCGGCACCGCTTCCAGATCGGGGCCAACGGCAACCTCGACCTCGACTGGCTCACCCGCCACCTCCCCGACGACGGCTCCGTGACCGTACGGGACATCACCGCGGGCACCTGCTGCATCGGCCTGTGGGGGCCGAAGGCGCGCGAGGTGCTCCAGCCGCTCGCCGACGCAGACTTCTCGAACGAGGGCCTGCCCTGGTTCCGGGCCCGCAGCGCCCACGTCGGCGCCGTCCCCGTCACCGCCCTGCGCCTGAGCTACGTCGGCGAACTCGGCTGGGAGCTGTACACCACCGCCGACACGGGGCTGAAGCTGTGGGACACCCTCCGGGAGGCCGCACGGCCGCACGGCGGCATCGCGGCCGGCCGCGGCGCCTTCAACAGCCTGCGCCTGGAGAAGGGTTACCGGTCCTTCGGCACCGACATGAGCCACGAACACGACCCCTACGAGGCCGGCCTCGGCTTCGCCGTGAAACCGGGCAAGGGCGACTTCATCGGCCGGGCCGCGCTGGAGCGCCGCGCCGCGCACGTCCGCCGCCGCCTCACCTGCCTGACCGTCGACGACCCGGCCGCCGTCGTCATGGGCAAGGAGCCGGTGTACGACGGGGACCGGCCGGTGGGCCACGTCACCAGCGCGGCGTACGGGTACACGGTGGGCAAGGGCATCGCCTACGCCTGGCTGCCCGCGGAGCTCGCCACGCCGGGCCGCGTCCTGCACATCGGCTACTTCGACCTGCGCATCGCGGCCACCGTCGCCGCCGAGCCCCTGTTCGACCCGCGGATGCGGCGCCTGCGCGGTCTGCCGGAGGACGCCCGGTGAGCCCCCGGACCCCGGGCGCCGCCCCCGAGCACCCCGCACGGCTGTGGCGCACCCCCGAGCCCAAGCGCGGCTACGAGGTGGTCATCGTGGGCGGCGGGGGACACGGCCTGGCCACCGCCCACTACCTGGCGAAGAACCACGGCATCACCGACGTCGCCGTCCTCGAACGCGGGTGGCTCGCCGGCGGCAACATGGCCCGCAACACCACCATCATCCGCTCCAACTACCTCTGGGACGAGAGCGCCGGGATCTACGAGCACGCCCTCGGACTGTGGGAGGGACTGGAGGAGGACCTCGACTACCCCCTCCTGTTCTCCCAGCGCGGTGTGCTGAACCTCGCCCACACCCTCCAGGACGTACGCGACGGCGTGCGCCGCGTCGAGGCCAACCGCCTGAACGGCGTGGACGCCGAATGGCTCGACCCCGCGCAGGTCAAGGAGGCCTGCCCGATCGTCGACACCTCGCCGGACGTGCGCCACCCGGTCCTGGGCGCCACCCACCAGCCGCGGGCGGGCATCGCCAAGCACGACCACGTCGCCTGGGGCCTCGCCCGCGCCGCCGACGCCGCCGGCATCGACCTCGTCCAGAACTGCGAGGTCATCGGCATCGACGTCCGGGACGGGCGGGTCACCGGCGTCCAGACCTCGCTCGGCCCGATCGCCGCCGGCCGCGTCGCCCTCTGCGCGGCCGGCCACTCCTCCGTGCTCGCCGCCCTGGCCGGCTTCGAACTCCCCCTCCAGAGCCACCCGTTGCAAGCCCTGGTCTCCGAACTCCTGGAACCCGTACACCCCACCGTCGTGATGTCCAACGCGGTACACGTGTACGTCAGCCAGGCACACAAGGGCGAACTGGTCATGGGCGCCGGCATCGACGCGTACAACGCGTACACCCGGCGCGGCGCGTTCCACGTCATCGAACGCCAGATGGCGGCCGCCCTCGAACTCTTCCCGGTCTTCGCCCGCGCGCACGTCCTGCGCACCTGGGGCGGGATCGTCGACGTCAGCCCCGACGCCTCACCCATCACCGGTCTCACCCCCGTGGCGCACCTCTACGTCAACTGCGGCTGGGGCACCGGTGGTTTCAAGGCCACACCGGGCGCCGGCTGGGTCCTCGCCCACACCATCGCCCACGACACCCCCCACCCGCTGGCCGCCCCCTTCACGCTCGAACGCTTCACCACCGGCGCGCTCGTCGACGAGCACGGCGCGGCCGCGGTGGCCCACTGAGGAGCCGAGACCATGCTGCTCATCCCCTGCCCCTGGTGCGGGCCCCGCGACGAGGCCGAGTTCCACTACGGAGGCCAGGCGCACGTGCCCTACCCCACCGACCCCGCGGCCCTGAGCGACGAGGCGTGGGCCCGCTACCTCTTCTTCCGCGACAACCCCGAGGGCCCCTTCGCGGAACGCTGGAACCACGCCGACGGCTGCCGCCGCTGGTTCAACGCGGTCCGGGACACCGCGGCCCACGAGATCCGCGCCGTCTACCGGACCGGCGAGCCCAGGCCGGTGACCGCATGACCGGGCAGCCCCACCGGCTGCCCGGCCGCGGCCGCATCCGGCACGACCAGCCGCTCCGCTTCCGCTTCGACGGCATCGAGTACCAGGGCCACCGCGGCGACACCCTCGCCTCCGCGCTGCTCGCCCACGGGGTCCACCACGCCGGCAGCAGCATCCGGCTCGGCCGCCCGCGCGGCATCTTCAGCGCCGGGGCCGAGGAGCCGAACGCCGTCGTCCAGATCGAGGCCCCCTTCCCCGAGCCGATGCTGCCCGCCACCACCGTCGAGCTGTACGACGGGCTCGTCGCGAGCAGCCTCCCCGGGCGGGGCCGGCTCGCCACCACACCCGACCCCGCCCGCTACGACGCCGTACACGCCCACTGCGACCTGCTGGTCGTCGGCGCGGGCCCCGCCGGACTCGCCGCCGCGACGGCCGCCGCCCGCAGCGGCGCCCGCGTGATCCTCGCCGACGAACGTCCCGAACCCGGCGGCAGCCTGCTCGGCACCGGCGAGCTGCCCGACTGGACCGCCGCGGCGCGCGCGGAACTCGACGCCGCGCCCGAGGTCCGGGTACTGGCGCGGACCACCGTCTTCGGCCACTACGACGACAACCACGTGCTCGCCGTGGAACGGCGCACCCACCACCTCGGCGCGCAGGCCCCCGCACACGTCTCCCGGGAACGGCTGTGGCGGATCCGGGCGCGCCGCGTCGTCCTCGCGACCGGCGCGCACGAACGCTCCCTCGCCTTCGCCGACAACGACCGCCCCGGAGTGATGCCGGCCGGGGCCGCCCGTACGTACCTCCACCGGTTCGGCGTCGTCCCGGGCCGCCGCGCCGTCGTCTTCACCACCAACGACAGCGCCTACGCGGCCGCCCTCGACCTGGCCGCGGCCGGCGTGGCCGTCGAGGCGGTCGTCGACGCCCGGCCGCAGCCGGGGGAGTGGGCGGTGCGCGCCGCCCGGGCCGGTGTCGAGGTGCTCGCCGGGCACGCGGTGACGGGCACCGACGGCGCACCCCGGGTGTCCTCCGTGACCGTGTCCCGGCTCGGGGAAGACTCCGCCGTCCGTGAGCTCCCCGCCGACCTGCTGCTCGTCTCCGGCGGCTGGAACCCGGTCGTCCACCTGTACAGCCAGGCCGGCGGGCGGCTGCGCCACGACCCGGAGCTCGGAACGTTCGTACCGGACGGCTGCCGCCAGGCGGTGGAGGCCGCGGGAGCGGCCCGCGGCGAGCACGACCTCGCCCGCTGCCTGGACGACGGCCGGGCGGCCGGGGTCCGGGCCCTGGAGGCCGAGGGCTTCGCCGCCCGGGACGCGCTCCCGCTCCCGGTCGTCGCCCGGCAGCCGTACACCCCCGCCCGGCACCTGTGGGTGGTCCCCGGAACCGACACGTCCCGCTCCTTCGTCGACCTCCAGCGCGACGTCACCGTCGACGACCTGGCACGGGCGACCGGCGCCGGTCTGCGCTCGGCCGAACACCTCAAGCGGTACACCACGGCCGGCACCGCGAACGACCAGGGCAAGACCTCCGGCGTGCTCGCGGCCGGAGTCGTCGCCCATCTGCTCGGCGTCGACATCGGCGAGCTGGGCACGACGACCTTCCGCGCCCCGTACACCCCCAGTCTCTGTAACACACA
>NZ_JBHYVA010000199.1:0-5452 GCF_042750055.1 Streptomyces sp. NPDC059456 | reverse complement strand
TCCCGCCCGGGTTCGACGCCAATGAGCCCGGCGTCTCAAAGGGCGAGCTGGGCCCTCCGACCTACCGCGCCCCGTACACCCCGGTAACCTTCGCGGCGCTCGCGGGCCGCGACCGCGGCCCGCTGCACGACCCCGTCCGCGTGACCGCCCTGCACGAGCGGCACCTCGCGCACGGGGCCGAGTTCGAGAACGTCGGCCAGTGGAAACGGCCCTGGTACTACCCGCGCCCCGGCGAGGACAAGGAGGCGGCGGTGCTGCGCGAAAGCCGCGCCGCCCGGGAGGGAGTCGCCTTCATGGACGCCTCCACCCTCGGCAAGATCGACGTGCAGGGCCCCGACGCCGGGATCTTCCTCGACCGGCTCTACACCAACGTGATGAGCACCCTGAAGACCGGCAGGTGCCGCTACGGCATCATGTGCCGCCCCGACGGCATGGTCTTCGACGACGGCACCGCGATCCGCCTCGCCGACGACCGCTTCCTCGTCACCACCACGACCGGCAACGCCGCGGCCGTACTCGACTGGATGGAGGAGTGGCTCCAGACGGAATGGCCCGAACTGCGCGTGCACTGCACCTCGGTGACCGAACAGTGGGCCACCGTCGCCCTCGTCGGGCCGCGCTCCCGGGACGTCCTGCGCGCACTCTCTCCCCAACTCGCCCCGGATGCGGCCGACTTCCCGTTCATGGCCTGGCGGGACGGGGCCGTCGCCGGAGTCCCGGCCCGCATCTGCCGGATCAGCTTCTCCGGTGAACTCGCCTACGAGATCAACGTGGTGCCGTGGGAGGCCCCCGCGCTGTGGGAGGCGCTGTACGAGGCGGGCCGCCCCTTCGGCATCACCCCGTACGGCACCGAGACCATGCACGTCCTGCGCGCCGAGAAGGGCTACCCCGTCGTCGGCCAGGACACCGACGGCACCGTCACCCCGCAGGACCTCGGCCTGGGCCGGCTCGTCTCCCGCAAGAAGCCCGACTTCATCGGCAAACGCTCCCACACCCGTACCGACACCGCCCGGACCGACCGCAAGCAGCTCGTCGGACTGCTGCCGGAAGACCCCGCCGTGCTGCTGCCCGAAGGCACCCAGCTGGTCGCCGCAGCCCCGCTGCCCGAACCGCCGGTGCCGATGCTCGGACACGTCACCTCCGCCTACCGCAGCGCGGCGCTCGGCCGGACCTTCGCCCTCGCCCTCGTCAAGGGCGGCCGCGACCGCATCGGGCAGCGGCTGTACGCACCCGTGGGCGACGCACTCGTCCCCGTCACGGTCGCCGACGCCGTGCTCTACGACCCCGAGGGGACACGCCGCGATGGCTGACACCGCCGACCGCCGCCACGGGCTGAGCCCCCTGTCGCGGTACGCCGGACGCTTCGCCGCCGCCGGCCGCGCCTCCGGCGGGTCCCTGCGGCTCGCGGAACTCCCCTTCCTCGCCCAGGTCGACGTACGCCTGGACCCCGCGGGACCGGCCGCCGACTCGGTGGCACTCGCCCTCGGCTTCCCCCTGCCCCGGGAGCCCAACACGCTCGCGCGCGGCGACGGGTCCACGGCGCTGTGGCTGGGCCCGGACGAATGGCTCGTCACCGGTCCGGCCGGCACCCGCACGGATCTCGAAGCCCGGCTGCGCGAGGCCGTCGCGGACGCGCACGCCTCCGTCGTCGACGTCTCCGCACAGCGCACCACCCTCCTCGTCGGCGGGGCCCGGGCCGCCGAACTCCTCGCGCACGGCTGCTCCCTCGACCTGCACCCCCGTATGTTCGGCGCCGGGCGCTGCGCCCAGACCACGCTGGCCCGGGCGCAGGTCGTGCTGGTGCGCGAGGAACCCGGGGCGGGGGGCGGATCCGGCTCCGGAGCCGGGTTCCGGGTGCTGGTGCGTTCCTCGTTCGCCGGCTACCTCGCCGACTGGCTCCTCGACGCCGCAACGGAATACACCTGGAATTCGCCTGACTCGACCCGGACTTGAACACGGCCGGGCTAGGGTTCCCCCGGTTCGCGGCTGCCGGTGCCCGGAGCCGCCGGTCAGGTCAAGGAGATGATGTGCGCAGCCTGCTGTCACCGACGAGGACGACGAACGAAGCCGCCGCCCCCGATGCGTCCCGGCCCCGTTCCGGACCCCGGCCCCGGCCGTGGGCCGGACTCCGCCGGACCCTCACCACCGCCGGCCTCGGCGCCGCGGCACTCGTGATGATCCTCCCGGCCGTCGCGGTCGCCGACGTGATACCGGCCCTGCCGCAGAACGCGGACGGCCTCGAACAGACCTTCTCGCCCGCCTTCGACTACGACGGTGACGGCTGCTACGCCACCGCCGCGATCAGCAGCAGCGGAGTCCTCAACCCCGGCCTCAAGCCCGGCGGAGCGGTGAACGGCCACTGCCGGGACTACGCGCAACTGCAGAACTCCAACACGTACTCCCGCGAGAAGTGCAACAACGGCTGGTGCGCGGTCATGTACGCCGGCTACTTCGAGAAGGACCAGGCCACGCTCGGCCCCCTGGCCATCGGACACCGCCACGACTTCGAGCACGTGGTGGTCTGGATCAAGGACAACGAGGTCCAGTACGTGTCGACTTCGCAGCACAGCGGCTGGAAGTGGTACCCCCGCTCACAGGTCCGCTTCGAGGGGACGCACGCCAAGGTCGTCTACCACAAGGACGGCGCGTCGACGCACTTCTACCGCCTCGCCAACGGCAACGACGAGCCCGCCGAGAACCACACCGGCAACTGGTTCCACCCGCGCCTCGTGGGCTGGAACGGCTACCCCGCGGGCCTGCGCGACAAGCTGATGACCGCCGACTTCGGCTCCGCCACCATCAAGATCACCGACGGCCGTTTCGGCGACGCCCTGAACGCCTCGAAGCCCCCCATCCCCTTCGACCCCTATGCGTGACAGCCGGTAGCCGCCCGTGCGCACACGGTCCGGTCCCGGCGGGAGCGGGCTCGCCGGGAACGGCCCGGTGCCGACGCGCTGGCGGGGTGTGGGGGGGACGATGGACGGGTGCGGAACCTACCGGGGCGTGACCAGGGGGCCCTGCCGCCCGGGCCCGCCGAACCCGCCGCGCCGGTCGAGGGCGCCGAGGGCGTCGACCAGCGGGCGCTCGGGGAGGCCCTGATCCGGGCCGGCGCGGCCGCGGGGGCGTCCGTCGGCATGCTCTACCTGCCCGACCCCGCCCGGCGCGTCCTGCACCTGGCGATGACCGTCGGCCTGGCCCGCGAGTTCGCGCTGCCCTGGTCCCGGGTCGTCCTGGACGACCCCATCCCCGTGGCCGACGCGGTCCGCGAGGGGCGGTTCGTCTGGCTGGGCGGCCAGGAGGAAACGGCCCGGCACTACCCGCGCCTGGGCCTCGTCCTGCCGTACGACTTCGCCCTCGCCGCCGCCCCGCTCGTCCCCGACCCGGCGCCCGAGGCGGCGGAGCCCACCGGGGCCGGTCTCGTCCTCCTGTGGCCCGGCTCCCACGCGCCCCGGCTGAGCGACGGGGAGCGCGACGCCGTGGACTCGGCCTGCGGGCGCCTCGCGAACCACCTGCGCCGGGCCGCCGACGCCGGACACCCCGTCCGGCCGCCGGCGCACCCGGTCATGCTGAGCCCGCCTCCCCCTCCCACGCCCGGCCCGGTCGAGGCGGCCGCCGCCATGGCCTTCATCCGCCGGCTGCCCGGAGGTAACTGCGCACTCGACCTGAACGGCACGATCACCTTCATCACCGCCGAGGCGGCCGAGCTGCTGGGCGCACCCGTCTCCCGGCTCCGCGGCGCCCTCCCCTGGGAGGCACTGCCCTGGATGGACACCCCCGTCATCGAGGACCACTACCGGGCCGCAGCGATCAGCCGGCTGCCCCGCAGTTTCACCGCCGCGCCCCCGATCGGCCGCTACCTGCGCTTCGACCTCTACCCGGACGACACCGGGATCAGCGTCCGCATCACCCCGGTCGCCGACGACGAACCCGTCCCGCCGCCCGCCCCGCCGACGGCCGACCCCGCGGAGCCCTCACCCAGCCGGGCCACCGCCCTCTACCAGCTCATGCACCTGGCGGCCGCCCTCACGGAGGCCGTCCACGCCCGCGACGTCGTCGACCAGGCCGCCGACCTGCTCGTCCCCGCGCTCGGGGCCCAGGCCCTGGCCCTCCTGGTCGCCGAGGACCAGCGCCTGCGCATCGTCGGCTTCCGGGGCTACACGGCCGAACTCATGGACCGCTACGACGGCATCCCGCTCGGCATCCACACCGCCAGCACCCACGGCCTGCGCACGGGCGAGCCGCTGTTCTTCGCCGACGCGGGTGAGCTCGCGGCCGCCTTCCCCGCCGTCGTGATCGGGGACGGCATGGCGGCGTGGGCCTTCCTGCCCCTCATCGCGTCCGGCCGGCCCATCGGCACCCTCATCCTGGCCTACGCCCGCCCCCACTCGTTCGTCCCCGGTGAACGGGCGATCCTGACCTCCCTCGCCGGACTCATCGCGCAGGCCCTGGACCGTGCCCGCCTCTACGACGCCACCCACCAGCTCGCCCACAGCCTGCAGACCGGCCTGCTGCCGCGCGTCCTGCCCCGCGTCCCGCACCTGGAGGTGGCCGCCAGATACCTGCCGGCGGCGCACGGGCTCGACATCGGCGGCGACTTCTACGACCTCATCCGGATCGACGACACCACCGTCGCGGCCGCCGTCGGCGACGTCCAGGGCCACAACGTGAACGCCGCCGCCCTCATGGGCCAGGTCCGCACGGCCGTGCACGCCACCGCCGGCGACCCTCCGGCGGAGGTCCTCGCCCGCACCAACCGGCTCCTGACCGACCTCGAACCCGGACTGTTCACCAGCTGCGTGTACGCCCACATCGACCTTGCGGCCCGCACCGCCCACCTGGTCACGGCCGGCCACCCGCCCCCGCTGCTGCGCCACGCCGACGGCCCGGCGAAGATGCTGCACCTGCCGCCGGGGCTGCTCCTCGGCATCGACCGGAACGCCTCGTACACGGCCGTCGAGGTCCCGTTCGAGCCGGGCACCCTGCTCACCCTGTACACCGACGGGCTGGTCGAGGTCCCCGGCGAGGACCTGGAGGAAGGCATCGCGGCCGTCGCCGCCCGGATCACGGCGACCCGCGAACGCCACCCGGTGAGCACGCTGGCCGACGAGCTCATCGACCACGCCCGCGGCGGAGCCCCCCGTACCGACGACATCGCCCTGCTCCTGCTGCGCTTCGCCCAGGAGGGGCGGCAATCCTGAAGGCGCACGTGACGGAGCCCGGGAGCATATCCAGCTCCCGGGCTCCAGTTTGCCACCCAATTGCGCACACCGGCGGCGTTTAAGAGCCGCGGATCATTCTGAGACCGACGTGTTCTGCCTTTGAACTACCGCGCCACGAGAGAGGCGCAGAGGGGACTTGAACCCCCATCCGTCGATGATCGTCCGCGCTCGGTCGATCCGGCGTTCGGCGGCGAATGCTGAGACTGGAGCGAGAATCTGAGTTTCACGGGGCC
>NZ_JBHYVA010000198.1:0-12452 GCF_042750055.1 Streptomyces sp. NPDC059456 | reverse complement strand
CCCGCGCCCCCCCCGATCGGCGGGGTGCGACGGCGGCCGGCGCACCACCCTGTCCTGGAGGTCCGCCGTCAGGCGTTCCGCCTCCTCGTGCAGCAGCGACAGCTGCCGCTCCAGGTGGCGTTCCGGCGACTCCCCGCCCGGGGTGAGCCGGGTCCACCAGCGGGTCCGGTTGTACGTGTCCACGCACTCCGGCACGTCCAGCTCGATCGCCCGCGACAGCGTGTGCACCGATTCCGGATCGGCGGCCAGGACGTCGGCCACCCACCCCGGCTCCAGCAGGGCCCCGTACAGGTCCATCAGCTCCGCGAGCCGGCCCGCGGCCGGATCGGGCAGCTCCACCTCGGCCACGTACTCCCGCAGCCGGCCGAACCGCTCCCGCACCCCGCCCAACTGCTCGGTGGGACCCTGCGGCCGGGGCGGCTCCGGCGGCTCCGGCGGGGCGACCAGCGCGCCCACGCCGTAGAGCCCGGCCACGACGAGCGGCCAGTACGCGCCCGCCGCCCCGGTGACGGTCAGGCCCAGCCCGAGGATCCCGCAGGCGCTGCCCGCCAGGTTCTTCTTCGACTCCAGGCAGCGCAGGAGGCGCGTACCGAACGCCCTACTGGTAGCCACGGATCTCCTCGAAGGCGCCGCCCAGCGAACCGTTGCCGCCGGTGGCGTCGAAGAGCCGTCCGCCGGTCAGTTCGGTGATGTGGCCGAGTTCCTTGCGGTCCGAGTCCCCGAACAGCACCGCGAAGACCGGCGTGTGCTTCTGCGCCTGCGGCAGTCCGGCGTAGAAGGTGTCGAACTCCTTCGCCTTGTCGCCGCTCTGCCCGTCCGTCATCAGCACGATCGAGGTGAACGCGTCCGCGTTGCCCCGGCCCAGGTGCTCGTACGCGGCCTTCAGACTGCCGTACACCGCCGTGCCCCCCTCCGGCCGGAGCGACTTCACGTCGCTGCGGATCGCGTCCAGCGCGGGCCCGGGGTCGCCCGGCTCGACGACGTGCGTCAGCACCTCCTTCACCTTGTCGCCGAACGGCAGGAGCGTCACCTCCTCGCGGTCCCGGAACCGCTGCCCGGTCCCCGAACCGCCCGTCCCCGTCAGCTCGGTGAGCGCCGACCGCAGCCGCCCGATGCGGTCCTCCTCGGCCATCGAGCCCGAGGTGTCCAGCACGTACACCGTGCGCGAGGGGCGGCGCAGCTCGTTCTCGTACGAGGCCAGCAGCCCGTCGGCGACCGACCGGGTGCCGGGGAACGGCAGCTCGCGCCGCTGGTCCGGCTCCAGCCCGGCGGCGGGCCGCACCCCGGCCGTCACCGGCCGGCGGAACGTCTTCTCGGTGATCGCCTTCTGCGCCCCGGCGCCGCTGAGGTAGTCGGTCAGCGCCCGCCCCGACTCGCGGGCCCCGGCCGGGGCCGAGGTCAGCAGGGTCAGCGGGTAGTGGGCGGTGACCACCCCGTCGCGCGGCCGGATCACCGTCAGGCCCGCCTTCGCGTCCCGGTTCATGGACAGCAGCACCGACTCGTAGTTCACGAGCGCGTCCACGTCCCCGCGCTGGGTGTACGCGGTGGCCAGCCAGCCGGAGGAGCCCGAGGTCAGCTTCTGCCCGGCGAAGAACTCCTTCAGCTTGGGCTGCGCCGTCTTCACGTCCGCGTCGGTCAGCGCCGCCTGCGCGCCCGACAGCCCGGAGGCCACCGAGATCAGCGCGGAGAAACCGGAGTTGGAGCGCACCGGGTCGGTCATCCCGTACGTCAGCCTCCCGGCGGCCACGGCCTCGTGCACCGCCGACCAGGTGACCTCCTCCGGCTTCCAGCCGAGCCGGGCCAGCGCGTCCGCCCGGATCCCGAGCGCGACCGGCGAGGACATCACCGGCGTCTCGCTGCTGAGCTTGCCGGCGGCCTCGGGGCGCAGCCGCAGATAGTCGTTGGAGGACAGCCAGATGGCGTCGTACTTGCCGTCGGCCTTCCCGGAGGCGACCTGCTCGACCGCGTCCAGGGTGCCGGACCAGGTGAGCTCGACGCCGACCCCGGTGGCGGCCTTCGCGGCCTTCAGCACCGGCTCCATGTCGGCCAGTTCGCTGGAGGCCAGCACCCGCAGCACGCCCTCCCGGTACGCCGACCGGTCCGGCTGCGCGGGCCCCTCCGAGGTGCAGGCCGAGGCCCCCAGCAGCGTCGCGGTGAGCGCGACGGCCGCGGCCAGCCGTCTGCGCACCGACGCGGTACGGATGCTCACGGGGCCCCGCCTTCGAGGACGCCGGAGGTGCGGGTCCGCGCCAGGTACGCCGAGGCGGTCCGCAGCTCGCCGGTCAGGGACTCGACGGTGGCGGCCATGTTCTCGGCGGCCTGCGCCCTGAACGCGTCGATCGCGTCCAGCGTCGTGTGGATCCGGGCGAAGGCCGAACGCAGCGTCTCCGCGCCCACCGCCGGGTCGGCCGCGATCCGCTGGATCTCGCCGCTCTGGGTGGACAGCATGTCCGCGTTGCCCCGGATCAGCTCCTCGGTGGTCCCCTTCAGGGCGTCGACCTGCTCGATCACCCGACGCTGGCCGTCGAGGGCCGAGGCCAGCATCACGGCGATCCGCAGGGCGGAGACGGTGGTGGTGGCGGCCCGGTCGACGCCCTTGATCAGCTCGTCGTTGGTGCGGCGGACCACGTCCATCGCCAGGTAGCCCTGCGCGCACACCGCCAGCTGGGTCAGCAGGTCCTGGTGCTTCTGCCGGACCGGGAAGAGGAGGTCGGCGCGCATGACGTCGGCCGCCTGCGGGTCCGTGTGCTCCGCCTCGGCGATGCGCTGCCCGACGGCTGCGTCGAGGGCCCCGGTGAGGACCGCGTACTCCTGGAGCCTGCCCATGGTCTCCCACAGGCGCGCCCGTTCGGTGTGCAGCGCCGCGTTGTCGCGGCGCAGCTCGTCCTGGCCGCCGCGCAGCGCGCCCACGATCTTGTCGAGGGTGGTCTGCGAGGAGGCGTACCCGGCCACGTGGTCGCGGAGCCTGTTGCCGCCGGGCAGCCTGGCCAGGAGGCCCTTGACGCCCTTGGCGGGCGTGTCCCGCGGGTCGAGGTCCGCCACGGTGCGGCGCAGTTCGACCAGGGAGCCCGCGACCCGGGCCTGGGCGTCGCCGCCGTCGGAGCCGAGGGACCGTACGGCACGGTCGAGCATCCGGTTGGACTGCTGGGCGGCGCTGCGGATGTCGGCGGAGCCGAGGGCGGAGATCTCGCCGACGCGGCCGGCGAACTCGGGGGAGCGGGTGTCGATCCCGGCGAGCGAGCCGACGTACTCCCCGGCCCGGCGGGCCATCTCCTCGTGCACGCCGTCCTGGAGCGGGACGAGGCCGGAGGTCTGTTCCCGCCGGACGGGGGCGACGGGTTCGGGAGCGGTGAGGACGAGCGGGCTCTCCGCGCCGTCGGCGGGTCGAGTCGGAGTCATGCGGTGGTCCCCCTAACCCTTGGCGCGCTCGGCCAGCGCCATGAGGATCTTGACGGTCGGTGCGCTGACCTGGCGGATGCCGGTCAGCTCGGGGTTGAGGTACGCGGCGTGCGCGGCGGTGGCCGCGGTGAACTCGGGCACGCCGTTCTGCGGCCGGAACCCGTGGCGGACGGCCAGCTCGCGCAGCTTCGGGTCGTTGGCGAGGAGGTTGCCGAGCTCCTCGGCGTTCTGGCTGATCGGCACGAAGGTGTGCGGGGAGTTGACGGTGGTGTCCGGGTAGAGCACCACCATGTCGCCCGGAGCCCGGCCCTGCTGGAGCAGGGCGGCGACCTGGGACTCGTACGCCAGGATCAGCGGTTCGCCGCTGCCGGAGATGAAGGCCCGGAACGGGTCGTCGGTGCTCGGCTCCAGGGCGCCCTGGACGGAGATCAGCTTCTGCATCAGCGGCGCGGTGCGGTCGATGCCGGCCTGGTCGGAGACCACGTTGTTGCCGTTGGCGACGTTCGAGGTGGCGGCCAGGAACAGGGCCCCGGAGTTGGAGGTCGCCGGATCGGTGGTCTTGATGAACACGGTGCCGCCGAGCTCGGGGTGGGCGGCGGAGCCGGACAGCTGCTGCCAGGTGCGCTTCTCGTCGGCGGCCCTGAGGTAGGGGCCCATCAGGAGGGTCCCCCAGTTCTTGCCGGTCATCTTGGCGAGGCCGTTGTCGGCGAGCACCCTGGCGGCGTTCGCGCGGGCGATGACCACGAGCGGGGAGAAGAAGGGCCTGGTGGTCTGCGCGCCCTTCACGCCCGCCGCGGCCTCGATCTCGGGGGCGGGTTCACTGCTGCCGGGGAAGGCGAAGTCGAATTCCTTGAGGGCGAGTTGGTCCATCGCCCAGGATCCGGACGTCTCGGTCTTCACGGTGTAGCCCTTGTCGGCCAGGGCTTTGACGACGTCGGGGTCGCGGAAGTACTCGGACTTCTCGGACCCGATGACGCCTTTCACGGTCTTCGTTGCCGTGCCGGGGGTCTTCTCTCCTCCGGCGAGCGCGATGGCGGTCACGCCGCAGAGGAGGACGACCGCCAGGGCGATTCCCAGGATGCGTCTCACGGGGGCAGCGTGCTCGCGGAAACCCACATTCCGCGCGAAGTTGAATGAACGTCGGGTGTCCAGGCGGTCCCACTTCGAAATGCTGTGTGGATCGGCCGGTGCTGGCAGGCGGGGCGGCGGGCCGGGAGGATCGTCCCATGGGCGTGAGCGCGTTGAAGTGGCAGGGCTGGGCGGTCGGCCTGACGGTCGTGGCCGGCCTGCTGGTGTTCGCCCCGCTGGGCCTGTACGTGTGGGCCAGCGGTGAGCCGGGTGCGGCCCCGTCGCGGCCCGCGGTGGACGACGTACGGGTGACCGGGTGCCGGGTCGACGCGTGGAGCCGGCGGGTGGTCGCGGCGGTGGAGGTGGCGGGCCGGCCCGGGGGCGACGGCGCGTACGTCGTCACGGTGGAGTTCCGCGAGAAGGCCGATGCGGAGCCGGGTGAGCGGGCGGCCCAGGCGCTGGTGAGGATCCCGGGGGTGGCCCCGGGCGCGACGGAGCGCGGCGAGGCGGTCGGGCCGGTGTGGCCGGTCGCGACGGTGCCGTGGTGCGGGGTCGCCGCCGCCGAGTTCGCGGCGGCGCCGTAGCCGCGGGGTCATGGCGCCCGGTCCCGAGCCTCCGCGGCCCCCGACCGGGGCCGGTCAGAGGCTGCCGGCCAGGTGCTGCGGGGCCAGGGCGGCGGCGTGGGCGTCCATGCGCTCGGCGGCGAGGATCGCGACGGTGGTGTCGGCGCGGGACGCGGCGACGACCAGCGCGCGGCCGGCGAGGTCGTGGGCCCGCTGGTGCAGGGCGGCGAGTCCGGCGGCGCCGGTGATGTCGGCGTGCGGCGCGCGGGCGGGCTCGGAGCCGCGCAGCCGCGTCACCTGGGCGGCGATCCGGGCGGCGGCGCCGTCGAGGCCGAGCTCGTCGGTGACGGTGAGCAGGGCGGCCAGATGTCCGGCGAGCTGGATGTCCAGCGCTTCGGCGCGACTGCTCTGCGGGTACCCGGCCTGGCGGTCGGAGTGGTGGCCGCCCACACGGTGGACGACCGACTTGGTGCGGATCGGCTCGTACATGAGGAGGCCTCCTGTCTGGTCAGGAGGCCATCCTACATTGGATTGGTTCTAAAGTTGTGCTCGATCCGGTATTCGGACTCCCGTGCGGGGGAGGCGGGCCCTAGTGCTGGCCGTACCCGTCCAGGAACTTGCCGATCCGGGTCACCGCGTCCGCCAGGTCCTTGGCGTTCGGCAGCGTCACGATGCGGAAGTGGTCGGGCTCGGACCAGTTGAAGCCGGTGCCGTGCACCACCATGATCTTCTCGGCCCGCAGCAGGTCGAGGACCATCTGGCGGTCGTCCTTGATCTTGTAGACGGCCGGGTCGAGCTTCGGGAACAGGTACAGCGCGCCCTTGGGCTTCACGCAGGTGATGCCGGGGATCTGCGTCAGCAGGTCGTAGGCCGTGTCGCGCTGCTCCAGCAGCCGCCCGCCCGGCAGCACCAGGTCGTTGATCGACTGCCGGCCGCCGAGGGCCGTCGCGACGGCGTGCTGCGAGGGCATGTTCGCGCACAGCCGCATGTTGGCCAGGATCGTCAGGCCCTCGATGTACGAGGAGGCGTGCTTCTTGGGGCCGCAGACCGCCATCCAGCCGGCCCGGTAGCCGGCGACGCGGTAGTTCTTGGACAGCCCGTTGAACGTGAGGGTCAGCAGGTCGGGCGCGATCGCGGCGGTGTTGGTGTGCGTGGTTCCGTCGTAGAGGATCCGGTCGTAGATCTCGTCGGAGCAGACGATCAGGTTGTGGCGGCGCGCGATGTCGGTGAGCCCGCGCAGCATCTCGTCGTCGTAGACGGCACCGGTCGGGTTGTTCGGGTTGATGATCACGATCGCGCGGGTGCGGTCGGTGACCTTGCGCTCGATGTCGGCGAGGTCCGGCATCCAGTCGGACTGCTCGTCGCAGCGGTAGTGCACGGCGGTGCCGCCGGCCAGCGAGACGGAGGCGGTCCACAGCGGGTAGTCCGGCGCGGGGACGAGCACCTCGTCGCCGTCGTCGAGCAGCGCCTGCATCGACATCTGGATCAGCTCGGAGACGCCGTTGCCGAGGTAGATGTCCTCGACGTCCAGCTCGATGCCCTTGGTCTGGTAGTGCTGCATGACCGCGCGGCGCGCGGAGAGCAGCCCCTTCGCGTCCCCGTACCCGTGGGCGTTGCCCAGGTTGCGGAGCATGTCCTCGAGGATCTCCGGCGGGCACTCGAAGCCGAAGGCCGCGGGGTTGCCGGTGTTCAGCTTGAGGATGCGATGACCTGCTGCTTCGAGCCGCATCGCCTCTTCGAGGACGGGGCCGCGGATCTCGTAGCAGACATTGGCGAGTTTCGTTGACTGGATCACCTGCATGACGGGAGCTTACGGGCCGGGCGGCCGGTCCGCCGGGGTATTCCGAACGGGAACAGGGGGTGGGATATGTCCTGTTTCGCGCGATGGGAGGGTGGCGGTGCGGTCCGCCCTTGGAAACGGCGGCCACCGCAGCGCTCCGACCTGCGGAATGGGTGAGTACGGCGGTGCGGACGGGCAACGGTGTTGCGCTCGTCACTCCGGGGTGCCGGCCGCGGCGCCGTTGTCGGTGCCTGCCCGTACGGTCGTGGGTGGGGAAAGGGGCGGGACGTGGAGCAGCTGAGGATCATCGCGGGGGACGCGACCAGTCCGCAGGCCAAGGGGCCGAAGATCATCGCGCATGTCTGCAACGACATCGGCGGATGGGGCAAGGGCTTCGTGCTGGCGCTCTCGAAGCGCTGGCCCGAGTCCGAGAAGGAGTTCCGGGCCTGGCACCGCCGCCGCAGCGGCAACGATTTCGGCCTGGGCGCCGTCCAGCTGGTCCGGGTGCGGGAGGACGTCTGGGTGGCCAACATGGTCGGCCAGCGCGGCATACGCACGGGCAGCGGCGGCCCCCCGGTCCGCTACGACGCGGTGGAGCGCTGCCTCGCCGCCCTGGCGGGGCACGCGCTCGAACGGGGGGCCTCGGTCCACATGCCGCGCATCGGCTGCGGCCTGGCCGGCGGCAAGTGGTCCCGGATCGAGCCGCTGGTCACCGAGGCCCTGTGCGCCAAGGGCGTGGCCGTCACGGTCTACGACTTCGCCTGAGCGGCTTCGCCGGCGCGGGCGTTACGGGGTGATGATCACCAGGGGGATCTCGCGGGGGGCCGCCGCGCTGCGGTAGTCGTCGAAGAGGGGCCACAGGGCCGTCATCGCCGGCCAGTAGACGTCCCGCTCCGCCGGGCACGCCGTACGGGCCGTGGCCCGGAAGACGGCCCCGCCGACCTGGAGGCGGACCTCGGGGTGGGCGGTCAGGTTCCGGTACCAGGCCGGGTGCTCCGGGGCGCCCCAGTCGGCGGCGAGCACGATGTGCCGGTCCGCGTCGGTCGAGTAGATCAGCGGGGTCCGGGCGGTCCGGCCCGTGGTGCGGTCGAACGTGGTGAGCAGGAGCGTGGGGACCCCGTGCCAGAGGTGGCCGTCGAGTCCGCCGGTCGCCACGTAGTCCTGTACGTGGTCCCGCTCGCGGCCGGGCTTCGGGTCGGTGGGGTGGTCCCAGTCGATGGTGATCGTCTGCATGGCGGTGCCTCCGGAATCAGACCCCCCGCGCGGCTTAACGATCCTTCTCCGATTCTGGATGCGGTCGGCCGCGGCGCGCGCGTCGTGGCGCGCGTGCGCGCGTTGTGCCACATGATCATCATCGGGGAAACTGTGGACATGACAAGGGAAAAGACGGGCCGCATCATCGGCGCGACCTTCGGGCTCGCCTTCGTCCAGGTGAACGCGGCCGCCCTGCCGGCGGCAGCCGCCGTCCCCCTGCGGGTGCTCGCGCTGATCGCCTTCCTGGCCGTGCTCCGCGGGGTGCGCCGCAGCCCCGCGCCCCGGCCGGGCGCGCGCAAGGATGCCGGGGCGCCGTCGTACTTCGGCCGCAGCTACGGGTACGTGGTGGGCGCCGAGGTGATCGCCTGCACGGCCGGGATCCTCGTCCTCAACGGCCCGCTGGACGCTCCGCACGCCGTGGTCGCCTGGATCGCGCTCGTGGTCGGAGTGCACTTCTTCGGGCTCGCGGCCGTCTGGCGGATGCCCGCGCTGAACCGGCTGGCCGCCGCGATGTCCGCGTGCGGCGCCGTGGGCCTGGCGCTGTCCGCCCTCGGCTCCCCCCGGGCGGCCGTCGCCGTGGTGGCGGGGATCCTGCCCGGAGCGCTGCTGCTCGGCTCGGTCCTGTGGAGCGTGCACCGCGAAGCCGCCGGGGCGGCCGGAGCCGCAGCGGCCGCCCCGGGCAGCGCCCCGTAGCGGCCGGGCCCCACGCGGGTGGCCCCGGCCGGGGGAGATGCCCGGGCCGGGGCCGCCAGCAGCTTTCGTCCTGCGTCACCGCCCCGCTAGGGCAGGTAGCGCTCGATGACCTGCGGACCCTCCTTCTCGATCAGCTGGCGCGCCTTCTCGAGCCGCTCCGGAGTCGGCTCCATCCCCTGCACCATCACGAGGTCCTCAGGGTCGTACGGCCGCTCCCCGCCGCTGTACAGCTTGGCCGGCCGGTTGGGCTGCTGGTCCGATTCACTGTCCATCGGTTACCTCCTCGGAATGCCCCCCGATCCCCTCATCCTCCGGCGCCGCCGCCATGAACGCACGTCGGCTACACCGCGGCGACGGCCGCCGCCGCGGTCAGGGCCGCGATCGCCGCGCAGATGCCGAGGTTGACCGTCCGGTGCTCCCAGAACACGGCGACGAACTCGCGCAGGGTGGCGCTCGGCCAGAAGTACGTGGCGGTCGGGGACCCCAGCACCTGGCCGTTGACCCCGGCCCTGCGGGCCGTCATCGCGGCCCGGAAGGCGTGGAAGTTGTTGGTGACGACCACGCAGCGGTAGCCGGGATCGGCATCGGCCATGATCGTGCGGCTGAAGGCGAGGTTCTCCTTCGTCGTGCGGGAGCGGTCCTCCAGCCGTATCCCGTCCTCCGGGACGCCCCGCGCGATCAGCCAGTCGGCCATCGCCCGCGCCTCCGAGAGCCTCTCGTCCGTCCCCTGTCCGCCGGAGACCAGCAGCAGCGGCACCCGGCCGCCGCGGGCGACCTGGGCGGCGTGGATCTGCCGTCCCTTCTCCAGCCGGGAGGCCAGCAGCGGCGACACCCGCTCGCCGCAGATCAGGCCGGAGCCCAGCATCACCACGTAGTCGACGTCACCGCGCACCGTGATCCGTGCGTAGAGGAACGCGTAGACGAGGAAGCAGAGGAAGAGGAAGGAGACGTAGCCGACGAGCAGGACCAGGCCCGCCACCATCGTGTCCGCGACCCGGGAGCCCCGCCCGGCCACCCCGAGGACCAGTGCGATCAGCGCCAGGATCCCCAGCCCCGCCGCCATGGACAGCAGATTGGTCGGCCTGCGGCCCTCCTTGCGGACCATCGTCAGGCCGTTGCGGATCAGATAGCCGGCGAGGACGAGGGTGCCGACCGTCGGCACGGTCAGCACCACCAGGACCGCGATCGCGTCCAGGGGTGACGGCAGCCCGGGTATGCGCAGCAGCACGCCGATCGACGCGCAGATGAGGGTGAGGCCCAGGAGGACCGCGTTCCGGAAGCGCCGGCGGTCCTCCCGCACACTCGCACAGAAGAGGACGAAAAACAGCGCGGCGGGGACAAAGGCGAACATGCCGCCCATCGTAGGCGGACGGCCCGGCACCTCGAAGGGGCCCGTCCCGGGGGCCCGTTGGTCCCGCGGGCGACGCCCGCCGCGCGCGGGACGTCAGCGCCCGCGCCAGGGGGTCCTGCGGATCGAGCGGCCGGCCCGCACGTCCGTCCTGCGCCCGTCGCGCATCACGAAGCGGCCGTCGATGAGCACGTGCGGGATGCCGGCCGGCAGCGCGCGCGGGTGCGCGAACGTCGACCCGGCCGCGACCGTGTCCGGGTCGAAGAGGACGAGGTCGGCGCGGTACCCGGTGCGGACCGCACCGCGGTCGGGCAGCCGCAGCCGGGCCGCGGGGCGGCCCGCGAGATGGGCCACGCACTCCTCCAGCGAGAGCACGCCGAGCTCGCGCACGTAGTGCCCGAGGTAGTGGGGGAAGGTCCCGTACGCCCGCGGATGCGGTTTCGAGCCCTGGAGGATGCCGTCGGAACCCCCGGTGTGGACCCGGTGGCGCATGACCGCCCGGACGTTCTCCTCGTGGCCGACGTGCTGGAGGACGGTCGGCCCGAGCCGGTCCGCCAGCAGCAGCCGCCGGGCACCGTCCCAGTCCCGCAGGCGCGTGCCGACGTACGCCCCGTGCGCGGGGTCCGCCGTCCCCGAGACCTCGATGGTGCTCCAGTCGACGGGGACGCCGTGGCAGCCGTCCGACCCCGTCACCTCCAGCGCGTAACGGATCCGCTCGGCCCCGGCGTCGTCGCGCAGGCGGGCGAGGACCGCGTCGGGACCGCCCTCGTTCGCCCAGCCCGGGAGGAGCGCGACGAGGGTCGTGCAGCCGGGGGTGTACGGATAGGAGTCGAGCGTGATGTCGGCTCCGGCGTCGAGCGCGTCGTCGAGGAGGGCCAGGAGTTCGCCCGCCCGGCCCTCGTTCTCCGCGAAGTTCATGGTGGCGTGCGCGAGGTGCAGGGCGCAGCCCGCCTCCCGGGCCAGCGCGATCATCTCGGCGTACGCGGCGAGCGCGCCGCGCCCGTACGAGCGGTGGTGCGGGCAGTAGTAGCCGCCGTACGCGGCCACCACCCGGCACAGCTCGGTCAGTTCGGCCCCGGACGCGTACATGCCGGGGGTGTAGGTGAGCCCGGAGGACAGGCCGACGGCGCCCTGGGCGAGGCCCTCGGCGACGAGACCGCGCATCCGGTCGAGCTCGGCGGGGGTGGCGGGGCGGTCCTCCCAGCCGAGGGCGTACGCGCGGACGGTGCCCTGGGGGACGAGGTAGGCGGCGTTGACGGCGATGCCGGCGCGGTCGAGCCGGTCCAGGTAGCCGCCCACGTCCCGCCAGTCGAACCGGACGTCGTCGCCCGCGCCGTTCCAGCCGGTGATGGCGGCCCGCACCCCGGCGAGGGTGCGGTCGTCGACCGGCGCGTACGACAGCCCGTCCTGGCCGAGGACTTCGAGGGTCACGCCCTGGGCGGCCTTGGCGCTGTGGTCCGGGTCGCGGAGCAGGGCGAGGTCGCTGTGCGCGTGCATGTCGACGAAGCCCGGGGCCAGGGCCAGGCCGTGCGCGTCGAGGGTGCGCAGGCCGCCGGAGCGGATCCGGCCGATCTCGACGATCCGGCCCTCGTGGACGCCGACGTCGGCGGTGTACGAGGGCCCGCCCGTGCCGTCGACGACGCGGGCCCCGCGGATGACCAGGTCCACCGGCGCGGCTCCGCTAGAAGAACGTGCGGACGTAGTCGGTGACCGTGCCGTCCGCCTCCACCACCGGGATCAGCGGCCACTTCTCGAAGATCGTGCACGGGTGGGACATGCCGAGCGCCACCCAGTCGCCGACCTGCACGTCCTCGGCGGAGTCCGTCTCCAGCCAGGCGTGCTGGTCGGACAGTTTGACCACGCGGACGCCGCCGGCCGGGCGCTCCTCGCCGGTGAGGGCGTCGCGGACCAGCTCGGCCTCCGGCAGCCCCAGGTCGTAGGCGACGTCGCGCTTGCCGGCGTTGACGAAGGCCTGCGTGGCGGAGGGCCGTGAGACGACCTGCGTCCAGAGCCGGAAGGCGGGGCGCAGGCCGCCCTCTTCCGGGATCCGGTTGAAGGGGGTCAGGCGCGTGTACCAGCCGTGGTCGTGGGAGACGTACGCGCCGGAGCGCAGCAGCCGCAGCACGGGCCGGGACAGCTCCGGAATCCCGGCGAACACGTCGGCGACGGCGTCGAACCAGGCGGAGCCGCCGGCGCTGACCACGATCTCGTCGACGCCGGCGAAAAACCCAGCAATGTTGAAAACGACAGACAAAACGGGGTGCCGGCGAAGTGAAACCGTTGAAACGAAACAGTCGGCGCCGGGAACAACACACACCTAAACCCGGATGACGACAAGTAGAAAGGC
>NZ_JBHYVA010000197.1:0-12467 GCF_042750055.1 Streptomyces sp. NPDC059456 | reverse complement strand
TGACACAGCCACCGCGGGGGGGCGGTTTTGGGGCCCCACACTGGGGCTTTTCCGCGTCAGCTCAGCGCAGCTCGACCGGCGGCGTGCGCTTCGCGTCCACCTTCTCCGTGCGCACCAGCTCGCCCCACACGACGTAGCGGAACTTCGAGGTGTACACCGGCGTACAGGTCGTGAGCGTGATGAACCGGCCCGGCGCGGTCCGGCCCGACTCCTTCGGGACCGCGGAGATCACGTCCACGTCGTACTTCGACGTCTGGCGCAGCTCCGCGAACACCTTGTAGACGTACCAGGTGTCCCGGGTCTCGAAGACGACCGCGTCGCCGTCCTTCACCTTGTCGATGTTGTGGAACTTCGCGCCGTGCCCGTCCCGGTGCGCCGCCAGGGAGAAGTTCCCCGACGCCTCCCACGGCAGGGCCGCCTTCACGGGGTCCGTGTAGTACCCGGCGACGCCGTCGTTGAGGACGTCCGGCGCCGTGCCCTTCTTGACCAGGACCTCGCCGTTCTTCATCGCCGGCACGTGCAGGAATCCGATGCCGCCACGGGTGTCCAGCGCCCCCGGCGCCTCGGGCGCGTTCGTCCCCGGGTCGGCCTGCCACTGCCGGCGGACCTCGTCGCCGCGCGCCGACGCCTGCCGGTCGGCGAGCACGTTCGTCCACCACAGCGAGTACGCGACGAACAGGCCCAGGACCAGGCCCACGGTGATCAGGAACTCGCCCAGCAGGCTCAGGAACCCGGCGAGCACACTGCGGCTCTGGGGCGACGGCGCGGCACGTGACACTGCTTGTTCGTCCTTACGGGCTGGTCAGCGCGGGCGGAGCACCCTGGCTGCGGGGGCGTTCGTCGGTCATCCTGCCCCATACGATCATCCGGTAGGTGCTCGTGAACTCCGGGGTGCAGGTCGTCAGCGTGATGTACCGGCCGGGGGCGGTGAAGCCCGAGCCCTCCGGCACCGGTTTGATCACCGACACGTTCGTGGGCGGCGTCTGCGCCAGCGACGAGGTGATCTCGTAGGTGTAGTAGGCGTCCTGCGTCTCGACCACGACGGGATCCCCGGGCACCAGCCGGTTGATGTAGCGGAACGGTTCGCCATGGGTGTTGCGGTGGCCCGCCAGCGCGAAGTTGCCCTGCTTGTCGGCCGGCATCGCCGTCTTCAGCGCGCCGTCCCCGTAGTGCCCGACCATCCCCTTGTCGAGCACCTTCGGCTTGCTGATCCCCTCCGCCACCGGCACCTTCACGTCCAGCTTCGGGATGTGGAGGATCGCGAAGCCCTGACCCGGCTCGAACGCCGAGACGGGCGGGGCGGCGGCGCCCCCGCTCCGCTCCCAGCCGTGCCGCAGCGATCCCGCGGCCCCGTTCGCCGTCCGCTCCGCCAGCACGTTCGTGTACCAGAGCTGGTAGGCGACGAACAGCAGCATCACCACGCCCAGCGTGATGAACAGCTCCCCGGCGAGCCGGCTCGCGACGACCACCGGGCCTCCCGACGCGGGCCGCCGGCGCCGACGACCGCCGCCCCGCCTCCGCGTGCGCTTCGCGGCCTCCTGAGCCGCCCTGCGGCGCGCGGCCCGGCCCTCCGTGGGCGCGGACGGCGCGACCGCGGTCACGCGACGGCCTTGCCCACCACCGGGGCCAGCCCCACCGAGCGCTCGACGGCTCCCGCGTCCCCACAGCGCACCAGCCAGTTCGCGAGCATCCGGTGACCGTGCTCGGTCAGCACCGACTCGGGGTGGAACTGCACGCCCTCGACGTCGTGCTCCCGGTGCCGCAGCCCCATGATGATCCCGTCCTCGGTGCGCGCGGTGACCTCCAGCACGTCCGGCAGGTTCTGCGGCTCGGCCGCGAGCGAGTGGTAGCGGGTCGCGGTGAACGGCGACGGCAGCCCCGCGAAGACGCCGAGGCCCTCGTGCACGACCGGCGAGGTCTTCCCGTGCAGCAGCTCGGGCGCCCGGTCGACGACGCCGCCGTACGCCACGGCCATGGACTGCATGCCCAGGCACACCCCGAAGACCGGGACCCCGGTGTCGGCGCAGTGGCGGACCATGTCGACGCAGACGCCGGCCTGCTCCGGGGTGCCGGGTCCCGGCGACAGCAGTACGCCGTCGAACCCGTCCTGCGCGTGGGCGAGTTCGACCTCGTCGTTGCGCAGCACCTCGCACTCGGCGCCGAGCTGGTACAGGTACTGGACCAGGTTGAAGACAAAGCTGTCGTAGTTGTCGACAACCAGAATGCGCGCGCTCACGGAGTGGCTCCCGATCCCTCGTCCACCGTTACGTCGTTGAACGGCAGGAGCGGCTCGGCCCACGGGAAGACGTACTGGAACAGCACGAAGACCACCGCGAGGACCAGTACGAGAGAGATCAGCGCGCGCACCCACGCGTTGCCCGGCAGATGCCGCCAGATCCAGCCGTACATGCCGTCTGCTTCCTTTGTCCGTCCACGATCGACCCACGCACCGCGGGGGCGGTACGCGAACAGACTAAAGCCACCGGCCGTGGCGGGTGGGTCAGCTCGGCAAACCCTCCGGCCGGCCCTGCGCGACCGTCCGGGTCGCGGTCAGCTCCGCCCACACGACCAGCCGGTGGCTGTGGCCCCACTCCGGATCGCAGGTCGTCAGCGTCAGGTAGCGGCCGGGCGCGGTGAACGACGACCCGTGCGGCACGGGGTCGACCACCGCGACGTCGGTGGGCACGGTCCGCAGCGGCCCGCCCCGGACCGTGTACGTGTACCAGGTCGTCGCGTCCTTGAGGATCACGGCGTCGCCGGGGCGCAGCTCGGGGAAGTCCTTGAAGGGGTCGCCGTACGTCCGCCGGTGCCCGGCCACCGCGAAGTTCCCGGTGGCGCCGAGGCGGGCCGTGCCGGCGTAATGGCCGAGGCCCTTCTTGAGCAGGTCCGTGCCGGTGCCCTCCAGGACCGGCTTGTTCCAGTCCGGGCCGAAGCGCGGGACGTACATCTCGGCGAAGGCCCGGCCCGGCGGGTAGGCGGCTTCCCCCTGCGCCGGCGGTGCGGGGACGGGCTGCGGCGCGGCGGCCGGTGCGGCGCCCGGCGCGGCGGCCGGGGCCGCGGCCCAGCGCTCGCGCATGCGGGCCATCTCCCCGTCCATGGCGCGGTCGGCCCGGACCCCGGTCCACAGCAGTACGTACGCGACGAACAGCACGATCAGCGTGCCCGCCGTCAGGCAGACCTCGCTGAACGTCCGCACCACCAGGCGCAGTACGACGTCACGGCGTACTGGTCGCGGAGGTGGCATCCAGCGGCTTCGCATAGTGGAGGTCCACTGTGCCGGAGTAGCCGGGGAGTGTCAGCTCCTTGTGCTCGTCCACTTTCCAGCCGAGCCCGTACGCCGTCACGTACAGCTGGTAGTTCTGCAGGGCCGGGGAGGCCGCGAGGGCCTTGCGCAGCGCGGCCGGGTCGCCGACCGCCGACACCTTGTACGGGGGCGAGTAGACGCGGCCCTGGAGGATCAGCGTGTTGCCGACGCAGCGCACGGCGCTGGTGGAGATCAGCCTCTGGTCCATGACCTGGATGCCCTGGGCGCCGCCCTGCCAC
Source organism: Streptomyces sp. NPDC059456 (assembly GCF_042750055.1). NCBI lineage: Bacteria > Bacillati > Actinomycetota > Actinomycetes > Kitasatosporales > Streptomycetaceae > Streptomyces > Streptomyces sp. NPDC059456. The sequence goes on along the minus strand of NZ_JBHYVA010000197.1, from coordinate 8,924 downwards.
AGCGCGTTCACCACGGCCTGGAGGTCCTGCTGGTGGATCACCAGGTCGTTGGGCTGCGGCTCGGGCACGTTGGGGATGCGGGCGGTGGCGTTCGGCGGGGCGTCGTTCAGGGTGACGGTGAGCCCCTTGCCGGACAGCGGCTCGGTGCCGGAGGCGACCCGCAGGGCGGCCAGCTTGGCGTCCTCGGCCTTGGTGCTGCCGTCGTCGCGTTCGGCGAGGGCGTCCACCCGGCCGCGGACGGCGGCGGTGCTCTGTTCGAGCAGCGCGTTGTTCTGGCTGCGCTCGTGGATCAGGTCGGAGAGCTTGAGGAGCGAGGCGTCCGTCCGGATGTTCGTACCCTTGGACGTGTTGAAACTGGTGACGAAGATGAGGCCGGCCAGGGCGAAAACGGCGGCCGTCAGGAGCCGGACCGGTCTGGCCCGGCGACGGGGACCCGCGGAGGAGTCGTCGGAATTGCTCAACGTACCCTTCTCCTTCAACGCCACAGGTCCACTACGCTAACGGACGCCCGGGGCAGGCAAGGTCCCCAGCGCATCGACAGGAGAGCCCCTCGTGCCGAAGTCACGTATCCGCAAGAAGGACGACTACACGCCGCCGCCGGCGAAGCAGGCGCAGCAGATCAGGCTGGGGAGCCGCGGCTGGGTCGCCCCGGTCATGCTGGCGTTCTTCCTGATCGGTCTCGCGTGGATCGTCGTCTTCTACGTGACCGAGACCCAGTTGCCCATCGAGGCGCTGGGCAACTGGAACATCGTGGTCGGATTCGGCTTCATCGCGGCGGGCTTCGGCGTGTCCACGCAGTGGAAGTAGCCGGGCCCGGATCGACCGCCGGAAAGCACAGTCGCACCGGGTCCGACAAGCTCTCCCCATGAGTTATCCACAGCGTCATCCACACCTGAGGAAAAGACAGAAGATCTGTGGATAACTCTGTGGAGTGTTGACGCCGGTGTGATCAGGTGAGTTCGGCCGTGCGGACCAGGACCACCGCCGCTGCCAGCAGGAACACCGCCGCGCAGGTCCCCCACTGGACCAGCGCGCGCTTCCTGCCGGCGGCCGGTCCCACCATGCCCAGACCGACCAGCAGGCCGGTCACCAGGCCGCCGATGTGGGCCTGCCAGGACACGGACAGGCTGCCGCCGAAGGGCACGAAGGTCAGCACCAGCATGAGCACGACCATGGTGATCACCGGCCGCATCTCGTAGCGCAGTCGGCGCACCAGGACGACGGTGGCGCCGAGCAGTCCGAAGATCGCGCCGGAGGCGCCGAGGGTCGGGGTGTTCGGCGCGGTCAGCAGATAGACGAGGGCGCTTCCGCCCAGACCCGACAGCAGGAACACGGCGAGGTAGCGGACCCGGCCCAGGGCCGCCTCCAGCGGGCCGCCGATCACCCACAGGGCCAGCATGTTGCCCCCGATGTGCCACCACTCCGCGTGCAGGAACACCGAGGTCAGCAGCCGGTGGTACTGACCGGTGGAGACCCCCTCGACGGGACCGCCGAAGTATTCGACGTACCGCCCCAGCAGCTCCAGCTGCACGACGACGGCCGGCGCGAGCAGCCCCACCAGGAACACCGCCGCGTTGATCCCGATGAGGATCTTGGTGACGAGGTGGGGATCGGCGGCGACCGCGCCGCCCGCGACGGTGCGCGGTACGTTCGCCGCCGGGCGGTGGCCCGTACCGGAGCCGTCACGGACGCAGTCGGGGCACTGGAAGCCGACGGAGGCGCTGATCATGCACTCGGGACAGATGGGGCGCTCGCAGCGCGTGCAGCGGATGCCCGTGTCGCGGTCCGGGTGGCGGTAGCAGCCCGGCAGACGGTCGGTGTCCATCGGTCCCCTCGATCAGCGGCGGGGCACGGCCTGCACCCCGCCGGTCCGGTGTGCCCCGTCGGTTCGTACGCATGCAGGACGGACGGGCGGGGAGGAAAGGTTCCCGGGGTCAGCGCCTCTCGACGACGACGGACCGGATGATCACGTCGTCGAGGGGGCGCTCGGTGCGCGGGTTCGTGGGCATGGCGGCGATGTCGTCCACGATCTTCTGGCCGGCCTTGCCGGTGACCTCGCCGAAGATGGTGTGCTTGCGGGTCAGCCAGGCGGTGGGGGCCACGGTGATGAAGAACTGCGATCCGTTGGTGCCCGGGCCGGCGTTGGCCATGGCGAGCAGGTACGGCTTGGTGAAGGCCAGGTCGGGGTGGAACTCGTCGGCGAACTGGTAGCCCGGGCCGCCGGTGCCGTTGCCGAGCGGGTCGCCGCCCTGGATCATGAAGCCGCTGATGACGCGGTGGAAGACGGTGCCGTCGTACAGCGGATCGGTGGTCTTCTGGCCGTCCGTGGGACGGGTCCACTCGCGGGCACCCGTGGCCAGCTCCACGAAATTGCGGACCGTCTTCGGCGCGAAGTTCTCCAGCAGCTCGATCTCGATGTCGCCGTGATTGGTCTTCAGGGTGGCGTAGAGCTTCTCGGCCACGGATCTGCCTTCCATAGTCATCACTGTCGGTTCCAGATCCTCCCACGGAGGGCCGCACGGCACGGAAATCCTCCACCCGTATGCCCTGTCGCGCATGCCGCTCGACGGTATGGCAGGCATGATCCGACAAAGGGTGGAAAGGTGAACTGTGTCCGCCACCGAGGAGGAGGATCCTGTGACCCGCAAGGACAGCGTGCACCTGGCCGCCGAGAGCGCCAGGGACACGGTGAAGCACGCAGCGGAAGCGGTGGCGCCGTACGCAGCAACCGCCAGGGAAGCCGCTGTGCACTATGCGACCGAGGCGAACGAGCGGCTGGCGCCGAAGGTGTCGTACGCGACCGCGGAGGCGGCCCGGCAGGCCCGCACGGCGTACGACTGCCACGTGCACCCGCGGATGAAGGCGGCGCGCGCGCACGTGCCCCCGAACGTGGACCGGGCGGCGACGATGGCGGTGGAACACACCCGCCGGGCGGCGCGGCAGGCGGCCGACTACACGCAGCCGAAGCTGGAGAGCGCGCTGGCGGCGGCCCAGCCGGTGGCCGAGGAGGCCGCGTCCCGGTCGACGGCGGCCCTGGCGGCGCTGCGCGGCCAGGTGTCGGCCAAGGAAGTGCAGCGGCTGGTGAAGCGCCACGAGCGGCGGGCGCACTGCGGGCGGGCGTTCAAGGTCGTCGCGGTGGTCGGCGTACTGGCCGTCGGCGCGTACATGGCGTGGCGGTGGTGGGACCAGCAGTCCAACCCGGACTGGCTCGTCGAGCCGCCGGCCGCCACGGAGCTGTCGCGGGAAGGCCAGCCGGCGAGCTTCGACGACGAGCTGGCGGCGAAGGAGCGCGAGTCCTCCTCCGGTCCGTCGGACGAGGAGCAGCGCTGACCCCGTACCGGCCTCGGGGTACGGCCACACCCGGGTACGGCTCAACCCGTCCGAGGCGGCCCGCCTGCGCGGATGGGCGGCCGTGTGCGGGGTCCCGGAGAGCACCGCCCTGCACGCCGCCTGGGCGCTCCAACTGCACCGCGCGGCCGCGGCGACCGGCCGGGGCCCCGTCCCCGGCCCCGTCGCGTTCGGGGTGACCGTCTCCGGCCGCGGCATCCTGCTCGACGGCGCGGACCGGCTCCCCGGGCCGCTCGGCAACCCGCTCCCGCTGTCCGTGGAGGTGGACCCGGCGGCCCCGCTGACCCGGCTGCTGAGCGACCTGCGGGACCGTGCGCTGGGCCTGTCCGCGTACGAGTGGGTCTCCGCCGGACAGATCGGCCGCCGGGCCGGGCGCCCCGCACGGCCGCCGCTCACCGAAACGCTCCTCACCTTCGACCGGCCGCCCGCCGCCCCCGGGCCCGACGGCGCCGACGACCCGCTGGACGAGGAACTGGCCGCCTCCGACGTGCGCGCGGCCCCGCCGGACACCGTCGAGGCGTACACCGGACTGCCGTTCGCCCTCACCGCCCGCCACGACCGGGCGGGCGCCCTCGTGCTGACCGCCGACAGCGACCGGGCCCGCCTGAGCGACGCCGAAGCGGCCCGGATCCTCGGCCAGACCGCCCTGCTGCTGCGCGGGCTCCCGGCGGCCGACCCCGCCGCGACCACCGTCGCCGACGCACTCGCGCTGCTCGACGGCCTGCCCGTACCGGATGCGGTGGCCGTACCGTACGAACCCGCGCCCGCGCTGGTCACCCTGCGTCCCGCCGCGCACCCCGGCGCCGGGACGGTGCTGCTCGTACCGCCGCCGCAGGCCCCGGACGACTGCTACGCGGCCGTGGCCCGGGCCCACCGGGGCCCGCAGGCGCTGGTCACCCTCGACGCGCCGGCCGGTGCCACGGCCTGCCTGGCGGCGCTGCGGCCCCTGCTCGCCGCGGCCGAACCGCTGCTGCTGGGCTGCTTCTCCGGCGGCGGAGCCGTCGCGTACGAGGTGGCGGAGCGCATCGGCGCCCACGGCTGGCGGGCCCCGCTGGTGTCGATCGGCGGCACCGCCGACGGAAGCCGGGCCTCGGCCCGCGACCTCGCCCGCGCCCTCTCCGCGGCCACCCGCAAGGAGTCCTCGTAGGCCGTCCCGCCCACGGCGCCGGTGCACCCGTACGGGTGGCCGGTGCGCGCGTCCCGGAGGGGATCTGCCAGGGTGGAGGGCCATGCGGACCTGCAGGGTCCGGTGAACGCGAGAGGGGAACTTCATGACCGAGGCCGAACTCAGGGCACTGTTCGACGAGATCGACACGAACGGCGACGGGCGGATCAGCATCGTCGAACTGGCCGAGGGGTTCAAGGCCGAGGGCGGCCGGGGGCACCTCGCGGAAGAGGTCAGGAAGGCCATGGCGGCCGACGCGAACGGCGACGGCGTCCTCGACTTCGAAGAGTTCAAGACCCTGCTGAAGTAGCGGCGTCCCGGACGGCCCCCGTTCGGTCCCGGCAAGGGTCCGAACGGGGGCCGACGTGTCCGCGGCGCGGCCCGCGGCCCGCGGCGCGCTACGCGCGGGCGCGGCGGGGGCGGGGGCGGGGGCGCAGGGAAAGGGCCGTCAGGAGGGCCGCTCCCGCGAAGACCGCACCCGCAGTGAAGCCCGCGGACATCGTGGCGGAGAAGCCGGCGCGTCCCGAGGACGCCGTGACCATCAGGGCGATGCACAGGGAACCGCCCACCGACTGGAGGGCGTTGAGCACGGAGGCCGCCGAGCCCAGCTCCTCGGGGCGCAGACCCGACGTGGCGAGCACCGTCGGCGGGATCACGCAGAACGCCATGCCCGCGCCCAGCAGGACCAGTGCCGGCAGCACCCCCGTCGGGTAGGCGCCGTCGGGGCCGAGGACGGACAGCCACAGGTTCTCGACGACCAGGGCGGCCGTGCCGGTCGCCATCGTCGCCTTCGGGCCGATCGCCCGCTCCACCCGGACGGCCACACCGGCCGTCGCGGCCATCGTCACCGGCACCGGCAGCAGACCGAACGCCGCCTCCAGCGGGGACCAGCCGTGGTGCTGCTGGAAGGACTGGCTCAGGAAGAAGTACGCCCCGATCAGCGCGCCGGGCAGGACCAGCATGCTCGCGAAGGCCAGGGCACGGTCGCGGTCCCGGAAGAGCCCGAGGCGGACGATCGGCTCGGCGGCCCGCCGCTGCGTGCCGACGAACACGGACAGCAGGAGCAGGCCGGCGAGCAGGGGACCCGCGACGAGGGCGTCGGTCCAGGGGTGCTCGGCCGCCTGGGACAGCCCGTACACGAGCGAGGCGGCGCCCAGCGCGGACAGCAGCGCACCGCGCAGGTCGAAGCGGCCCCGGATCCGCTCGGTCTCCGCGATCACCCGCGGCGCGAGCAGGACGACGGCCAGGCCCATGGGGACGTTGAGGAGCAGCACCCAGCGCCAGGAGCCCGCCGAGGTCAGCGCGCCCGCCAGCAGCAGGCCGCCGGCGGTGGAGGCCGCGCCCACGGCGGTGCAGACTGCGATGGCCCGCTTGCGGGCCGGCCCCTCGGCGAACGTGCTCAGCATCAGCACGAACCCGTTGGCCGCGGCGAACGCGGCGCCGGCGCCCTCGACGGCCCGTACGGCGATCAGCAGTTCACCGGACGGGACCACCGACCGGACCGCGGCGGCGGCCGTGAACAGCGCCACGCCCGCGACGAAGACCCGGCGCCGCCCGAGGATGTCGCCGGCCCGGCCGCCGAGCAGCAGCAAGCCGCCGAACGCCAGCAGGTAGGCGCCGATCACCCAGGACGCGGCGAGCGCGGACAGCCCCAGATCGGCGCGGATGCCGGGCAGGGCGATGTTCATGATGGGGTCGTCGAGCTGGATCATCGCGTTGCAGCCCGCGACGACCGCGAGCGCGAGCGCTCGCCGCGCGGGGCGCGGGGCGGACGCGGCCGCCGCCGGCGGCGGGGTCGCCGTCCCGGCCGCCGCCGCGGCGGGGCGCTCGGTTACGGACGCGGACATGCGCTGCCTCCCGTGGTGCACTCGGAATCCCGTTGAGGTGGAGTCCTCACGCTCCCAAGGGCCGCTGGAGAAGCGCTGCAGTGTGCACCGAGGGAGCGGGGACGGGTGCGCGCGGGGACCGGTTGGCGAGGACCGGTCCAGGACGGGGCCCGCGCCGCGGCCGGTGCGCAGGCCACAGGGGTGGTCCGGGTCCCGGCCGGGGTGCCGGCCGTAAGGGCGGCCCAGGTCTCGGCCGGGGTCTCGGCCGGCACGTCGGCCTGCGCCGCGGCCGGTGCGTCGGCCGGTGCGCCCGCCTGCACGTCGGCCGATGCGGCCGCCGGGTATGTCGGCTGCAGGGTGGTCCGGGGCCCGGCCGGAACGGGGGCTGGTGTGGCCGGTTACGCGTCGGCTGCAGGGTGGTGCGGGGCCCGGCCGGAACGGGGGCCGGTGTGGCCGGTTACGCGTCGGCTGCAGGGTGGTGCGGGGCCCGGCCGGAACGGGGGCTGGTGTGGCCGGTTACGCGTCGGCCGGTGCGGTGGCCGGCTGCTGCGTCGGGGCGGATTCGCGGCGGTCGGCCGTTCGGCGGGCCCAGGCCACGGACGGGCCGATGGCCGCCGTGCCGGCCAGGAAGACGGCGCCCATCGCCAGCCAGCCCAGCGAGTCGTCGACGGACACCAGGAACGACACCACGGCCGGGCCCAGCGTGGCCTGGACGACCACGTGCAGGTGGAAGGCGCCCAGGTATTCGCCCCGGTTCGCGTCGGGCGCCAGGCCGAAGCCCAGCCCGAACCCGCTGGCGGACTGCCACAGTTCGGCCGCGGTGAACATCAGGACGGCCACGATCGCGGCCACACCGGTGAGCCACGCCCCGGTCCAGCCGGCCACCGCGAGCGCCGCACAGGCCGCCACGCTGACCAGGCCGGCCTTGCGGGCCGCGCCGACGGCCCCGTCCAGCGTGTCCGCGCCCCTGGCCGCGGCGACCTGGCACAGCACCACCAGCACCGTGTTCACCGCGAGGATCAACGGCACCACGCCGCGCGGCAGGTCGGTGGTCCGCACGATCCACAGCGGGATGCCGACCAGCAGGACCGCGCTGTGCAGGGCCAGCAGGCTGGACGCGCCGATCACGCTCAGGAACGGCCGGTCGCGCAGCACCTTGAAGTGCCCGCCGCCGCCCGTGTTCGGCCGGGCCTGCGACGCGGGCAGCCGCAGCACCAGCGCCGCGGCCGCCAGGAACGTCAGGCCGTTGCCGAGAGGCAGCAGCTCCAGCCAGCCGCCGCCCAGCCCGATCAGGGCGGCCGAGGCCACGGCGCCCGCCGAGAAGCCGACGTTGAACAGGGACCGCAGCGCCGCCCGGGCGGTGACCCGCTCGGCCTCCGGCACCAGGTCCATGATCAGCGCGCCGAAGGCGGGCCCGCAGCCGAACTCCAGCGCCCCGATGGCGATCACCACCGGGAAGAACGTCCAGGCCGACCCGACCAGCGGGTACAGCACGTACAGCCCGGCCAGCAGCGTGAGCAGCACGGCCAGCATCCGCCGGGCCCCGAACCGGTCGGCGACCCGGCCCAGCAGGATGCTGGAGACGAACCCGCTGAACCCGGCGAGCGACAGGCCGAGGCCCACCGTCGTGACGGGCAGCCCCGCGACGACGACGAAGTACACCGCCGAGCCCGCCATGAACAGGCCGCTGCCCAGGCTGTCCACGAAGTGCAGGGCGCCCAGGGTCCGCGCCGGGCCCCGCAAGGAGGCGAAATTGCCCTGGAGGAAGGATTTCAGCACGGCAGGTCCGATCGTCGCATGCGGTCAGGAGGGGGAGGGGAGGGAGCGCACCGGCGGCAGCCCCTCGGCCGGTGCGGGCGCCACCAGCACACCGGTGAGGCCGGGCTCCAGCAGGTACGTACGGGCCGCGCGCGCCACGTCCGCGGCGGACAGCGCGCGCACCCGTTCCTCGTAGCCGGCGAGCCACTGCGGGGACAGGCCGCTGACCAGCGTCCCGGCGAACACCGAGGCCAGCCCCGAACGGGAGGAGCAGGCCATCGCCATCGAGCCCACCGTGAAGTTCTGCGCGCCGAGCAGCTCGCCGGCGCCGAAGGCCCCGGCCGCCAGCCGCTCCAGCTCCTCGTCGATCAGGGCGAGGGCCCGTGCGGCGCCGTCGGGCCGCACATCGGCCTCCAGGGTGAACGCGGCCGAGCCGCCCAGCGGGTCGAGGACCGCGCGCGGGGCGTACGAGAGCCCCTCGCGCTCGCGCAGCACCGCGGTCAGCCGGCTGCCGAAGTAGCCGCCGAGCATGAGCACGGCCACCTGGAGCGCCGGATAGTCCGGGTGGACCCGGCCCGGCACGTGCCCGCCCAGCCGGATCAGCGTCTGCGGCACACCGGGGGAGACCAGGGTGGCCGTGCCGCCCGCCGGGCGGCCGTGCGGCGCGGCGGCGGCCCGCGGGACGAGCCGCGGCGGGGCGGGCAGCAGGGGGCGCGCCGCGTCGAGGAGTCCGCCGGCCGGTCCGCGCCCGACGACCACGGCCCGCCGCGCCGTGACCGGGGCCCCGGCCAGCAGGGCGGTGAGGGCCTCGGCGGTCACCCCGGGCA
>NZ_JBHYVA010000196.1:3391-12502 GCF_042750055.1 Streptomyces sp. NPDC059456 | reverse complement strand
ATGCTGGCGCTGCCCGGGTCCGCGTACGTCTACCAGGGCGAGGAGCTCGGCCTGCCCGAGGTCGTCGACCTGCCCGACGAGGTCCGCCAGGACCCGTCCTTCTTCAAGGAGAACGGCCAGGACGGACTGCGCGACGGCTGCCGCGTGCCGATCCCGTGGTCCGGCGACCAGGCCCCGTACGGCTTCGGCGACGGAGGCAGCTGGCTGCCGCAGCCCGCCCAGTGGGCGGGACTGAGCGTGGCCGCCCAGACCGGCGACCCCTCCTCGACGCTGGAGCTGTACCGCGCCGCGCTGCGGATCCGCCGTGAGCGGGCCGACCTCGGCGCGGGCGACGCGGTGGAGTGGCTGGAGGCGCCCGAGGGCGTCCTGGCGTTCCGCCGCGGCGACTTCGTCTGCACGGTCAACACGACCGGCGAGCCCGTACGGACGCCCGTGCGCGGTACCGCCGTCCTGCTCGCCAGCGCCGAGCTGACCGACCCGGGCACGCTGCCCGCCGACACGGCGGTGTGGTGGCAGGGGTGACCTCCCCGCTCCGGCTGACGGACATCGCCGCGCAGGCCGAGGTCAGCGAGGCGACGGTCAGCCGTGTGCTCAACGGCAAGGCGGGCGTGGCGGCCGGCACCCGGCACAAGGTGCTGGCCGCCATGGACCTGCTCGGCTACGAGCGGCCCGTACGGCTGCGCCGCCGCAGCAACGGGCTGGTCGGACTCCTCATCCCGGAGCTCACCAACCCCATCTTTCCCGCGTTCGCGCAGGTCATAGAGCAGGCACTGGCCGGTCACGGCTACACACCGGTGCTGTGCACCCAGACGCCCGGCGGAGCCACCGAGGACGAACTGGTCGAGCAGCTGGAGGAACGCGGGGTCACCGGGATCGTGTTCCTGTCCGGCCTGCACGCCGACTCGACCCTCGACCCCTCCCGCTACCAGCGGCTGTCCTCCCGCGGCGTCCCCTTCGTGCTCATCAACGGCTTCAACGAGCACGTCAACGCCCCGTTCATCTCCCCGGACGACAGGGCGGCCGCCGACATGGCCGTCCGCCACCTGGAGGACCTCGGACACCGGCGGATCGGCCTGGCCATCGGGCCGACCCGGTACGTGCCCTCGGCCCGCAAGGAGCAGGGGTTCAAGGCCGCGCTGCCGGAGGCCGACGGGGAAGGGCTGATCCAGCGCACGCTGTTCACGGTCGAAGGCGGCCACGCCGCGGGCGGCGCCCTGCTGGACCGCGGCTGCACCGGCATCGTGTGCGGCAGCGACCCGATGGCACTCGGCGTGATCCGGGCGGTACGGGAGCGGGGGCTGCGGGTCCCCGAGGACGTGTCGGTGGTCGGCTTCGACGACTCACCGCTGATCGCGTTCACGGACCCGCCGCTGACGACGATCCGCCAGCCGGTCCGCGCCATGGCGACGGCCGCGGTCGGAGCCCTCCTGGAGGCGGTCGGCGGCACCCCGGTCCAGCGCACGGAATACGTGTTCCAGCCGGAACTGGTGGTCAGAGGCTCAACGGGCCAGGGCCCGGGGGAGTAGAAGGCCCGGTTCCGTCTTTTGTGGGGGGCTGCCCGGTGCGGGCAGCCCCCCACGGCCGTTCTGGCCGACCGTGGCGTCAACCGGCAGGTGGGGATGGCCTGGAGGACACGTCGGGGAAACAATTCTGCAATCTCTTGCGCAAAGTCTTGCAGCGCTCCTACCTGGCCCCTACCGTCGCTGCAATCCCCACCTCTCCCGCCAGGAGGACCCCCGCATGCCTGCCAGAGCCGTCAGGGCTGCAACCCTTTTCGCCGCCACCGCACTTGCCGCCGCCGGGCTCGCGGGGCAGGCGCCCCGGGCCGTTGCCGCCGCGCCCGGGGGCAAGGACGTCACCGCCGTGCTGTTCGAGTGGCGCTTCGAGTCCGTCGCCAAGGCCTGCACGGATTCGCTCGGGCCCGCCGGGTACGGGTACGTGCAGGTGTCGCCGCCCCAGGAGCACGTCCAGGGGGCGCAGTGGTGGACCTCGTACCAGCCCGTCAGTTACCGGATAGCCGGGCGGCTCGGCGACCGGGCCGCGTTCAAGGCCATGGTCGACACCTGTCACGCGGCGGGGGTCAAGGTCGTCGCCGACTCCGTGATCAACCACATGGCCGCCGGTGACGGGGTCGGGACCGGCGGGTCCTCGTACACGAAGTACGACTACCCCGGGGTCTACTCCGGCGCCGACATGGACGACTGCCGGGTGAGCATCTCCAACTACCAGGACCGGGCCAACGTCCAGAACTGCGAGCTCGTGCAGCTGGCCGATCTGGACACCGGTGAGGAGTACGTGCGCGGGCGGATCGCCGGATACCTGAACGACCTGCTGTCGCTGGGCGTGGACGGGTTCCGGATCGACGCCGCCAAGCACATGCCCGCGGCCGACCTCGCCAACATCAAGTCCCGGCTGGGCAATCCGGGCGCGTACTGGAAGCAGGAGGCCATCTACGGGGCCGGCGAGGCCGTCTCCCCGAGCGAGTACCTCGGCAACGGCGACGTGCAGGAGTTCCGCTACGCCCGGGACCTCAAGCGGGTCTTCCAGAACGAGAACCTCGCCTACCTGAAGAACTTCGGGGAGGCCTGGGGGTACATGCCGAGCGGGCAGGCCGGGGTGTTCGTCGACAACCACGACACCGAGCGCGGTGGCGACACCCTGAACTACAAGAACGGCTCCGACTACACCCTGGCGAGCGTCTTCATGCTGGCCTGGCCGTACGGGTCCCCCGACGTGCACTCCGGGTACGAGTGGACCGACAAGGACGCCGGCCCGCCCAACGGCGGTACGGTGAACGCCTGTTACTCCGACGGGTGGAAGTGCCAGCACGCCTGGCGGGAGATCTCCTCCATGGTCGGGTTCCGCAACGCCACGCGCGGCCAGGCCGTCACCGACTGGTGGGACGACGGCGGTGACCAGATCGCCTTCGGGCGGGGCGCCAAGGGGTACGTCGTCATCAACCACGAGGGGTCCGCCCTCACCCGTACGTTCCGGACCTCCCTCGCGGGCGGTGACTACTGCGACGTGCAGAGCGGGCGCACGGTCACCGTGAACTCCGCCGGGCAGTTCACGGCCACGATCGGGGCCGGTACCGCACTCGCCCTGCACGTGGGCGCCCGTGGCTGTACGGGTGCGCCCGCGAACGCCGCCGGAGCCTCGTTCGGCGTCAACGCCACCACCGTTCCCGGGCAGAACGTCTACGTCACCGGGGACCGCGCGGAGCTCGGCGGCTGGAACACCGGCAGCGCCCTCAGGCTCGACCCGGCGGCCTACCCCGTCTGGAAGCTCGACGTGTCCCTCCCGGCCGGGACCGCGTTCTCGTACAAGTACCTGCGCAAGGACGCCGCCGGGAACGTGACCTGGGAGAGCGGGGCCAACCGCACCGCCACCGTCCCGGGCAGCGGCAAGGTCGTGCTGAACGACACCTGGCGCAACTGAAACACCACACCCCACAGACCAGGGCCGCCCGGTGTTCCACCCTGCCAACCGCCGGGCGGCCCTCCCGTACACAAGGAGACCCGCCTTGATACGCCCCGCCGCGGGAGTGATCGCCGCCGCCCTGGCCGTGACGCTGCTGCCCGCCCTCCCGGCAGCGGCCGCCGCGCCGCCCGCCCCGCCCTCGGACGCCAAGCTGGCCGCCGAGCCCGCACGGCACGACCTGACCCGGGAGCAGTTCTACTTCGTCCTCCCGGACCGGTTCGCGAACGGCGATCCGCGCAACGACACCGGCGGCCTGACCGGCAGCCGGCTGGAGACCGGACTGGACCCGACGGACAAGGGCTTCTACCAGGGCGGCGACCTCAAGGGCCTGACCGACCGGCTCGACTACATCAAGGGGCTCGGGACGACGGCCATCTGGATGGCGCCGATCTTCAAGAACCAGCCGGTGCAGGGCAAGGAGGCGGACGCCTCCGCCGGGTACCACGGGTACTGGATCACCGACTTCACCCAGGTCGACCCGCACTTCGGCACCAACGCCGACCTGGCGAAGCTGATCGACAAGGCGCACGCCAAGGGGATGAAGGTCTTCTTCGACGTCATCACCAACCACACCGCCGACGTCGTCGACTACCGGGAGGCGTCCTCCTCCTACCTGTCGAAGGGCGCCTTCCCCTATCTGACGAAGGACGGGGTGCCCTTCGACGATTCCGCGTACGCGCAGGGCAAGGGGAAGTTCCCCGCGGTCGACGCCGGGTCCTTCCCGCGGACGCCGTTCGTGCCCGAGGCGAAGAAGAACCTGAAGTCCCCGGCCTGGCTCAACGATCCGACGATGTACCACAACCGGGGCGACTCCACCTTCGCCGGGGAATCCTCCGACCAGGGCGACTTCGTCGGCCTCGACGACCTGTGGACCGAGCGCCCCGAGGTCGTCAGCGGGATGGAGAAGATCTACGAGAAGTGGGTCAAGGACTTCTCGATCGACGGCTTCCGCATCGACACGGTCAAGCACGTCGACACCGGGTTCTGGACGCAGTGGGCCACCGCCCTCGACAAGTACGCCGCCCAGCACGGCCGGAAGAACTTCTTCATGTTCGGCGAGGTCTACTCCGCCGACACCGCCGTCACCTCCCCGTACGTGACGCAGGGGCGCCTCGACGCCACCCTCGACTTCCCGCTCCAGGACGCGATCCGCGCGTACGCCTCCCAGGGCGCGGCGGCCTCGCGGCTGGGCTCCGTACTGGCGGACGACTACCGGTACACCACGGACAAGGCGAACGCGTACGAGCAGGTCACCTTCCTCGGCAACCACGACATGGGCCGCTTCGGGACCTTCCTGAAGCAGGACCGGCCGGGGGCGGGCGAGCAGGAGCTGCTGGACCGCTACCGGCTCGCCAACGAGCTGATGTTCTTCTCCCGGGGCAACCCGGTGATCTACTCCGGCGACGAGCAGGGCTTCACGGGCGCCGGCGGGGACAAGGACGCCCGCCAGCCGCTGTTCGCCACGAAGGTCGCCGACTACCTCGATGACGACCAGCTCGCAACGGCGCGCACGCACGCGAGCGACGCCTACGATCCGGGACACCCGCTCTACCGGCAGATCAGTGCTCTCTCGAAGCTGACGAAGGACCACCCGGCCCTGCGCGACGGCGTCCAGAGCGAACGATTCTCCGACGGCTCCGTCTACGCCTTCGCCCGCACCGACACCCGCACCCGCACCGAGTACCTCGTCGCCGCCAACAACGGCACCGGGGCGCGGACCGTCGAACTCGACGCCCCGGCCGGCGCCCAGTACCGCACCCTGTACGGCGGCACCGCCCTGATCCGCTCCTCCGCGGCCGGCAAGCTCACCGTCACCGTCCCCGCCCTCGGCTCGGTGGTGCTCCAGGGCGTCTCCCCCCTCGCGGCCCCCGCCGCCAAGCCCGCCCTCACCCTGAAGGCGCCGGCCCCCGGCGCCGCCGGTACCGTCGAGCTGTCCGCCGACGTCACCGGCGGCGGCCTGAACCGGGTCGTCTTCGCCGCCCAGACCGGTACCGGCCCGTGGCAGGTCCTCGGCTCCGCCGACCACGCCCCGTACAAGGTCACCCAGCACATCACGGCCCCGGCCGGTACCGCCCTGCGCTACAAGGCCGTCGCCGTCGACTCCCGCGGCCGCACCGCGAGCGCCCTCGCCGGGTCCGTCTCCGGCCAGGTCCCGCCCACCCCGGTGCCCACCGCCACCCAGCGCGACTACGCGGTCGTCCACTACCACCGCCCCGACGGCGACTACACCGACTGGCGGCTGTACGCCTGGGGCGACCTCGCCGACGGCGAGGCCACGCCCTGGCCCGCCGGGCACGATTTCACGGGCCGCGACGCGTACGGCGCCTTCGCCCACGTCAAGCTCAAGCCCGGCGCCTCCTCGATCGGCTACCTCGTCATCGACAAGGACGGCACCAAGGACGTCGCCGCCGACCGCACCCTCGACGTCACCAGGAGCGGCGAGGTCTGGCTGGAGCAGGGCAAGGAGGAGGCCACCACCGACCGCCCCGCCTACCCGCCGCAGGACCAGGCCAAGGCCGTCCTGCACTACCAGCGCCCCGACGGCGCCTACGACGGCTGGGGCCTGCACGTCTGGACCGGCGCCGCCACCCCCACCGACTGGTCCAAGCCGCTGATGCCAGCCCGCACCGACTCCTACGGAGCCGTGTACGAGGTCCCGCTCGCGGCCGGCGCCACCAGCCTGAGCTACATCCTCCACAAGGGCGACGAGAAGGACCTGCCCACCGACCAGTCCCTCGACCTGAAGGCCACCGGCCACGAGGTCTGGATGCTGGGCGGCCGGGCCCCGTACCTGCTCCCCCAGCCCGCCGGCTCCTCGGCCGCCCTGGACCTCACCAAGGCCGAGGCCGTCTGGATCGACCGCGACACCCTCGCCTGGAACGCCCCCGCGGCCGCCGCCTCCGTCCAGCTCCTCGCCTCGGGCGAGGGCGCCGTCACCGCGGAGAACGGCATCCTGCGCGAGAACGGCGCGCAGTGGCTGCGCCTCGCCAAGTCCGAGCTCACCGCCGCCCAGAAGCAGAAGTTCCCGCACCTGGCGTCGTACGCCGCGTACACCGTCGACCCGCGCGACCGGGGCCGCGTCCGCGAGGCCCTGCGCGGCCAGCTCGTCGCGAGCGCCCGCGCCGCGAACGGCGCCGTCCTGGCCGCGACCGGCGTCCAGCTCGCCGGCGTCCTCGACGACCTGTACGCGAACACGGCCCCGCTCGGCCCCGTCTTCAAGGACGGCCGCCCCACCCTGTCCGTATGGGCCCCCACCGCCCGCAAGGTCGCCCTCGAACTCGACGGCCGCACCGTCGCCATGCACCGCGACGACACCACCGGCGTCTGGTCGGTGCGCGGTGAGCGCAGCTGGACGGGCAAGCCGTACCGCTACGACGTGACCGTGTGGGCTCCCAGCACGCGCCGGATCGTCCGCAACCTCGTCACCGACCCGTACTCCACCGCCCTGACCACCGATTCCACCTACAGCCTGGCCGTGGACCTGGCCGCTCCGAAGCTGGCCCCGCCCGGCTGGCGCGACCTGCGCAAGCCCGCGGCCGTCCCCTTCACCTCGGCTCAGATCCAGGAGCTCCACATCCGCGACTTCTCGGTCGCGGACCCCACGAGCGCCCACCCCGGCCAGTACCTGGCGTTCACCGACACCGGCTCGGCGGGCATGCAGCACCTGCGCGCGCTGGCCGCGTCCGGCACCTCGTACGTCCACCTGCTGCCCGCGTTCGACATCGGGACGATCCCGGAGAAGGCCTCCGACCGCACCGAACCCGCCTGCGACCTGAAGGTGTACGCGCCGGACTCGCCGCAGCAGCAGGCCTGCGTGGCCGCGGCGGCCGCGAAGGACGCGTACAACTGGGGCTACGACCCGCTGCACTACACCGTCCCGGAGGGCTCGTACGCGAGCGACCCGAACGGCACGGCCCGTACGGTCGAGTTCCGCAGGATGGTCCAGTCGCTGAACGGGGCCGGCCTGCGCACGGTGATGGACGTGGTCTACAACCACACCGTCGCCTCCGGCCAGTCCGACAAGTCGGTCCTGGACCGCATCGTGCCGGGCTACTACCAGCGGCTGCTGGCGGACGGCTCGGTGGCCACCTCCAGCTGCTGCGCCAACACCGCTCCCGAGAACGCCATGATGGGCCGGCTCGTCGTGGACTCGATCGTCACCTGGGCGAAGGAGTACAAGGTCGACGGCTTCCGCTTCGACCTGATGGGCCACCACCCGAAGGCGAACATCCTGGCCGTGCGGCAGGCCCTCGACGCGCTGACCGTCGCCAAGGACGGCGTCGACGGCAAGAAGATCATCCTGTACGGGGAGGGCTGGAACTTCGGCGAGGTCGCGGACGACGCCCGCTTCGTCCAGGCCACGCAGAAGAACATGGCCGGCACCGGCATCGCCACCTTCTCGGACCGTTCGCGCGACGCGGTCCGCGGCGGCGGCCCCTTCGACGAGGACCCGCGCGTCCAGGGCTTCGCCTCCGGCCTGTTCACCGCCCCGAACGCCTCACCCGCGAACGGCACCGCGGAGCAGCAGCGGGCCCGGCTCCTGCACGACCAGGACCTGATCAAGGTCGGGCTGTCCGGCAACCTCGCCTCGTACGCCTTCACGGACAGCGCGGGCAAGCGCACCAAGGGCGCCGAGGTGGACTACAACGGCTCGCCGGCCGGCTACGCGCAAGCCCCCGGCGACGCCCTCGCCTACGCCGACGCCCACGACAACGAAACCCTGGCCGACGCCCTGGAGTACAAGCTGCCGGAGGGCACCTCCACCGCCGACCGGGCCCGGATGCAGGTCCTGGCGATGGCCGTCGGCACCCTCTCGCAGGGCCCGTCGCTGTCCCAGGCGGGCACGGACCTGCTCCGTTCGAAGTCCCTCGACCGCAACTCGTTCGACAGCGGCGACTGGTTCAACGCCATCCACTGGGACTGCCGCGACGGCAACGGCTTCGGCCGGGGTCTTCCGCCCGCCGCCGACAACGCCGCCAAGTGGCCCTACGCCAAGCCGCTGCTGGCCGGCCGGCCGGCACCCGGCTGCGCCGACATCACCGCGGCCTCGGCGGCCTACCGCGACCTGCTGCGGATCCGTACGACGGAACGGGCCTTCGCCCTCACCACACCGGAGGCGGTCCAGGCCGCGCTGGCCTTCCCGCTGTCCGGCAACGACGAGACCCCGGGGGTGATCACCATGACCCTCGGCGACCTGGTGGTGGTCTTCAACGCGACCCCCACCGCCCGGCCCCAGCGCATCCCGGCCCTCGCGGGCACCGGCTACGCCCTGCACCCGGTCCAGGCGGCCGGCGCCGACGCGGCGGTCAAGCAGGCGACCTACGACGCGCGGACGGGAGAGTTCACCACCCCGGCCCGCACGGTCGCCGTCTTCACACGACGGTGAGCTGATCGAGCCGCTTCTCCAGCAGGATGACCCCGTACACGCGGCCGTCCTTGCCCTCCTTGTGGGGGAACTCCCCGACCACCCGGTAGCCCGCACTCCGGTAGTACGTGAGCAGCCGGGGGTTGGTGGAGACGCAGTCCAGCCGCGGGCGCCGCGGCGCCGCGCCCCCGCGGCGCGCCGGCGGCGGGCTGGCGGCCGGCCGGGCGCCCCCCCCCCGCGGGGGGGAGTGTGAGACACTCTCTCCC
>NZ_JBHYVA010000196.1:0-3381 GCF_042750055.1 Streptomyces sp. NPDC059456 | reverse complement strand
TGGCGGCGGCTGCTTCTGTTTTTAATTCGTCCGGGGGCCGCCCCGGGGGTGCCGCCGGGGGGGGTGTGCGCGCGGCGGGGGCCCCCCCCCCGCGGGCGCGGTTTCGCGTTCCACCATCAGCCGGTGCACGTAGCCGGCGACCGGCGGCTGCACGCCCCAGGCCTCCTCGTCGGACCACCACAGCTCGTACGCGCCGATGATCCGGCCGTCGCTGTCCCCGGCGAGCCACACCTCGCCCTCGCGCATCTTGGCCAGGAAGTGCGCGGCGTCCTTGTCCCCGGGCTTCCACTGGTCGATGCCCTGCCCCCGCATCCACCGGGCGGCCTGGTCGTACAGGGCCACGAGGGTGGCGGCGTCTTTCTCCACGGCCCGCCGGAACAAGATCCCGTCATCAATGATCACGCGCGTATTATCACGCGGATGATCACCGGCGGCCGGGCGCGGGGGCCGGTTGCGGAGCCCGGCTGCGGTGACCGGCCGGCAGGGCCGGTCACCGGGGCGAGGGCACCCCGGGCTCCACCGTCGCCGGGACGAGCCCCACGAGCCGCCCGACCAGTTCTCCGAACGGCCCGTCGGCCGGCTCGTCGGCGAGGATCCGGCCGAGGATCGCGGCCATCTCCGCGTCGTACGCGGCGCTCACCGCGGCCAGCGCCGCGAAGTCGTGCACCAGCTGGAGCTCCAGCTCCGCCCGCGGGATCTTCCGGCCCTCCAGCCAGATCAGGGCGGTCGACTCGGCCAGCGACACCCACGACCGCACCACGAGTTCGAGGCGGGCCGGCGGCTTCTCGATCCCGATGTGCGTGACGATCTGCTGGTAGGCGGCCTGCCGGACCTCGTCGATCATCGCGTTGGTCCGGTTGCTCCCGACGGCCGGGCCGCCCCGCATCAGCGCCGAGAAACCGGGTCCGTGGTCGTCGACGAACGCGAAGAACCGGCCCATCACCCGCAGCAGCCGGGCCCCGAGCGGACCCTCCTTCGGCTCCACGAACCGCTGCGCGAGCTCGTCGGCGGCCCGCCGCAGGGCGGCCTCGTACAGGCTCAGCTTGCCCGGGAAGTAGTGGTAGACGAGCGGCCGCGATATGCCCGCGGCCGCCGCGATCTCGTCGATCGACACGTCGTCGGGCGACCGGTGGCTGAACAGCTCCAGGGCGACCCCGATCAGCTGCTGCCGCCGCTCCTCGACACCCATCCTGCGCCGCGTCCCGCTTGTCATGCGGACACCCTACTGGGCGTCCGGCGGGGCTCAGAGGTCCAGGACCAGGTGATTGTCCTTCGCGCGCGAGACGCACAGGAGCATCGAGTCCTCGCGCTCGCCGTCCGTCAGGAGGGTGTCGCGGTGGTCCACCTCGCCCGCGAGGACGCGGTGTTGGCAGGTTCCGCAGAAGCCCTGTTCGCAGGAGTACGGGGTGGTGGGGAGTTCCCGGCGGACGGCGGTCAGGGCGGATTCGTCCGCGGCGACCTCGACCGTGCGGCCCGAGCGGTGGAGTTCCACCGTGAAGGCGCGGGCCGGGCCGGCCGCTGAGGCCGGGGCGAAGCGTTCCAGGCGGACGGCCGAGGGGTCCGGGGCGGCCTCCCGGACCGCCGTCATCAGGGGGTCCGGGCCGCAGCAGTACACCAGCGTGCCGGGGGCGGTGGCGGCCAGCGCGGACAGGTCGGGCAGGCCCGCCTCGTCCTCCGGGACGACGGTCACCCGGGAGCCGTGGGCCGACAGTTCGCCGAGGAACGGCATCGAGGCCCGGCTGCGGCCGCCGTAGAGGAGGGTCCAGTCCGCGCCCGCCGCCGTGGCCGCCCGCAGCATCGGCAGGACGGGCGTGATGCCGATGCCGCCCGCCACGAAGAGGTACGCGGAGGAGGGCTCCAGCGCGAAGTGGTTGCGGGGCGGCCGGACCGCCAGTTCGGCGCCCTCCGTCAGCTGGGCGTGCGCCTCGCGGGAGCCGCCGCGGCCGTCCTCGATCAGGCGGATCGCGATCGTGTAGCGGCCCGCGTCGGCCGGGTCGCCGCAGAGGCTGTACTGGCGGACCAGGCCCGAGGGGAGCCGGACGTCCACGTGCGCGCCCGGGGTCCACGGCGGGAGGTCCGGGGATTCCAGCGTCAGCTGCAGGACGCCTTCGGCCGGCTCCGTACGGGAGACGATCAGGGTGGGCAGCCATCGGCGCGGGGAGTGGCCCGAGACGGGGGTCTCCAGTGCCGGCAGGGGCCACAGGGGCGAGCGGGCGATGCGCCCGCGCAGGGCGCGGCGGGTCAGCAGCACGGCTCCCGCCACCGCCGCCGCCTTCAGGGCACGGCTCATGCCGGGGCACCGCCGTTCGCGCCGCCGTTCGCTCCGGGGGAGGAGGCCAGGTAGGCCACGGCCTGGGCCGTCGAGCCCTCCTGGGAGGGGTGGTACGTACGGGAGAGGTACGTCGGGATCGACCTGAGCATCGCGCCCGCCGGGGGCAGCGTGCCCTGCCGGCCCGCGCGGAAGAACTGGCCCAGGGACGCCTTGGCGCCGGTCAGCTCCGGGTCGTTCTCCATGAAGAAGCGGGCGCCGCGCTGCCACAGGAAGACCAGCGCCGTGAACGCGGTGGCCCAGGTCCGGGCCCGCCGGCGGTAGTTGCCGTCCACGTGCATGAACAGGTCGAAGGCCACCGAGCGGTGCTCCACCTCCTCGGCGCCGTGCCAGCGCAGCAGGTCCAGCATCATCGGATCCGCGCCCCGGCGGTCCAGTTCGTCGGCGTTGAGGACCCAGTTCCCCAGGAACGCCGTGTAGTGCTCGATCGCCGCGATCATCGCGACCCGCTCCATGAGCCACCAGTGGCGGGCCCTGCCCGGGGGCAGCGTCCGGTCGCCGAGCAGCTTCTCGAAGAGCCAGTCCACCTGCGCCGTGTACGGGGTCGGGTCCAGGCCGAGGCGCTTCAGGTGCGGGAGCACGTCGTCGTGCGCGGCGGCGTGCATGGCCTCCTGGCCGATGAACCCGACGACGTCGGCGCGCAGCTGCTCGTCCTCGATGTACGGGAGCACCTGCTTGTAGACGTGGACGAACCAGCGCTCGCCCGCGGGCAGCAGCAGGTGCAGCACGTTGATGGTGTGCGTGGCGAACGGGTCGCCGGGCAGCCAGTGGAGCGGGGTGCCCTCCCAGCCGAAGGACACGTTCCGTGCCTTGAGCTCGATGTGTTCCGACGCCACGGGGGCGGGCGCGAGCGGCGTATTAGACATGGTGTCAATGTACTGAGGGGTACGGAAGAGGAAAACCCCTCTGCGGCCACCAACTTCCGGCCCGGGCCACCCCGGGCACGCAGAAGTCCCCCCGCGGGGGCCCCCCCGCCCCCGGGGCGGCCGGGGCCAGGATCGGCCGGGGGGGGCGGCGGGGCGCGGGTAAAAACAACACCCCAACCCCCCCGC
>NZ_JBHYVA010000195.1:0-12525 GCF_042750055.1 Streptomyces sp. NPDC059456 | reverse complement strand
GACCGGCGGCCGTCCGAAGGGGTGGATGGGGTGGATGCGGATGTCAGTTCGCGTCGATGTCGGGCCACACCAGGGCGGTCGAACCCCAGGTCACGCCGCCTCCGAAGGCACTCATCAGCACGCGGTCGCCCGGCGTGATCCGGCCGGCGGCCACGGCATCGGAGAGGGCCAGCGGGATGGAGGCCGCGGAGGTGTTGCCCACCCGGTCGAGATTGACGACCGTGCGGTCCCTGGGCATGCCGAGCTGATCGGCCACGGCGTGCAGGATCCGTACGTTCGCCTGGTGGCCGACGAACCAGTCCACCGACTCCGCCGGCCAGCCGGCCCGGTCGAGCATGGCCTGCGACGAGGCCGCCATCCGGGTCACGGCGTGCCGGAACACCGGCTTGCCCTGCATGCTGAAGTACGCGTCGGCGGGGTCCGGTTCGGGCGCGCCGGGTGCGGCCGCGGCGGAGCGCTGCCGGGAGCCGCCGCCCGGGACGATGATGAGGTCCTTCAACGAGCCGTCGCTGCCCAGGTCGTGTCCCAGCAGCGCACCGGGCTCGGTGGCGTCGCCGGCCCGCAGCACGACGGCTCCGGCGCCGTCGCCGAAGATGACCGAGGTGGTGCGGTCGTCCGGGTTGAGGATCGTGGAGTACGTCTCCGCGCCGATGACCAGCACGCGCTCGGCGATGCCGGCGGCTATGGCACCCGCGGCGGACGCGAGCCCGTAGACGAATCCGCTGCACACGGCGGCGATGTCGTAGGCGGCCACGTTCTGCAGGCCCAGCCGGGAGGCGACTTCGGGGGCCGTCGCCGGGCACGGGTGGTCCGGCGTGGTCGTGGCGAGGACCACCAGGTCGACGGCGTCGGATCCGGCCGACTTCAGCGCCCGTTCGCCGGCCGCCACCGCGAGGTCGCCGGTGGCGGTCCCCGGGTCGGCCCAGTGGCGCTGGGTGATGCCCGTCCGGGTGCGGATCCATTCGTCCGAGGTGTCCATGGTCAGGGACAGGTCCTCGTTGGTGACGACGCGGGGCGGGACGTACGTCCCGAGCCCGGCGAGGACCGCGGCTCGGCCAGGGGGCGACGCATGAGTCAAGGGGGCCTCCATAGTTGCCGGTGCGGGACGCCGCTACCGGGGCACGGTGGAACGGGCCGCTCTCCGCTCGGGGGCGGGCCACCCGACGATTGTCCGGCGGCCGGCGGAGCCCTTCCAGACCGTGCCGACACCATGGGTGCCGCCGGTGGTGGTGGGACCACCACCCTCGGGGCGGTGGGGGCCGGCGGTCCTACGGCCAGGCGGCGGCGGGCCCGGAGATGCCCGGCGGCAGGTACACCAGGAGCCGGGTGCGGGCGGCTTCGTCCAGGTCCATGGTGAACAGCACGAACGGGACGGGCCCCTCCTCGGGGTGGTCCAGCTCGACGGTGATCGGCCCGAACTCCTCGACCTCGTGGCGCTCCCACAGCTCGGCGAAGCGGCTGTCGCCCTCGGCCAGCCGGTCCGCCATCTCCTCGTACCGGGCGTCGTCGGCGCCGTACGAGGACTGGAGGCGGAACCTGGCGGTCATCCGGCGGGCCACCTCGGTCCGGTTCAGGTAGCGCTCTCCGTGGGAGCCGGTGAACAGGCTGGTGAGGAAGTTGTCGTCGGCGCCGTCGCGGCCCAGGCCCAGCAGCTCGGAGGCCGGCTCGTTGACCGCGAGGACCTGCCAGTAGCGGTCGATGACGCAGGCGGGGCCCAGCAGCTGGGTGTCGACCATCCGCTGGAACAGGCCGGAGTCCGGCAGGTCCGGATCGGAGAGCGGCAGCGGGGGGTTGGCGTCCGCGAGCCGGTACAGGTGCACCCGTTCGGGTTCGCCGAGGCGCAGGGCGCGGCTGATGGCGTCGAGGATCCCGTCCGAGACCTTGATGGGGCGGCCCTGTTCCAGCCACGCGTACCAGGACGCGCTCACTCCGGCGAGGACCGCGACCTCCTCGCGGCGGAGCCCGACCCGGGCGCGCCGGGCGGAGGTCACCAGTCCGACGTCCTCCGGGGAGAGCGCCGCGCGGCGGCTGCGCAGGAAGTGCGCCAGCTCCGTGCGCTTCTTCTTCGTACGGTCGGTCCGGTCGTCCCGGTCGGTTCCTAAGGGCTTGGCGTCCATACCGCCCGAAGGTAGGTCACACCGGCACCCGGTGTCAGCGGCGGGAATCACACGCCTGCCCGTGCGAAGGTCGTACACCCGTCCGCCGTGGCAGGTGCACGTGCGCCCGTTCATTTCTCCACCGCCCCGAGGATGCTTCCCAACTCGGCGAAGAACAGGTCCTTGTGCTCCCGGTTGAAGAAGTGGCCGCCGGGGAGGGAGCGGAACGAGAAGTGCGCGCTCGTGTGCGTGCGCCACGCCTCGGCGTCCGCCGCGGGGACCAGCGGGTCGTGGCTGCCGCGCAGCACGTGGACCGGGCAGGGCAGGGGCCGCCCGCCCGTCTCCGGATGCCGGTAGGTACCGCAGACCCGCAGGTCCTCGCGGAGCCGTTCGACGACGGCCTTCATGCGCGCGGGGTTCTCCCGCAGCAGCCGTCCGGCTCCACCCAGGCCCAACAACAGCTCGAGGGACGCTCTATCCGATAGCCCTACGGTCAGGTCGGGCGCAGCCTGGACATGCGGCGCGCGGTGGGCCCCGGCCACGAAACAGGCGGGCGGGCGCCGTCCCGCGGCGATGTGCCGCTGTGCCACGCCGTAGGAGACCAGCGCTCCCATGCTGTGTCCGTAGAACGCGTAGGGCTCGTCGAGGAAGGGGGTCAGCTGCCTTGTCACCTCACGCACCAGGGCGTCCATCGTGCTGACGGCACCGGGGACGCCGGCCGCGGGCACCGACCTGGGGGGCATGGACACGGGCACCACCTCCACGCCGCGCCCGAGCCATTGCCCCCAGCCCGAGAAGGACCAGGCGCTGCCGCCCGCGTGATGGAAACAGAACAGGCGCAGCCTTGTCGCCTCGTTCTTCGCCGGGCCGCTGTTCGCCGTACCCGCCGTCGTGCCTGCCGGGATGTTCGCCGCTGTGTGGAACATGCCGTCAGTGTGGCGCCGGAATTCGGCGGGAGGGAGTGTCTGTCGAACGGGGTGGTACCACCACCACCGGTGGGCCTGCCGGTCGGGCGCACTTCGGAAAAATTTCTTCAGTTGGAAAGAGGTCGAGGAATGCGGACGACTGCATCCCCCGCGGAGTCCGGACTTCTACGGCGGGCGAGGCTGCGGCATTTCCTGCGGGCGCGCAGGGAGCAGATCACCCCGGAGGAAGTCGGACTGGTGAACGTGGAGCGCCGGCGCACCCCGGGGCTGCGGCGCGAGGAGGTCGCGGCTCTCGCCGGTGTCGGGGTGTCCTGGTACACCTGGCTCGAACAGGGCCGGGACATCAACGTCTCCGAAGGGATCGTGAACGCGGTCAGCAACGCCCTGCGGCTGGGGGACGTGGAGCGGGACTACTTCTACCGGCTGGCCGGCCACAATCCGCCGCAGCGGATGCAGGGCCACCGCTGGGACAGCGAGTACGCGCGGATGCACGCGCTCGTCGAGGGGTGGTCGCGCAATCCGGCGTACATCACGGACCGGTACGGGCGGATCGAACTGGCCAGCCGGTCGGCGCGCTCCCTGTTCCGCATCGAGGCGCGCGGTGACAACTGCGTGCTGAAGTTCTTCACCGAGCCGTCCACGCGCGAGAAGTATCCGGAGGCGGACGAGGTGGGGCGGGGGCTGGTGGCCCAGTTCCGGGCGCAGTCGGCGCGTTTCCCGGAGGACCGGGAATTCGGCCGGATCGCCGAGCGGCTCGCCGAACGCAGCCCGCGCTTCGCCACCCTGTGGGACTGTCACGAGGTGGTCGGCCCGAACCAGAGCAGACGCAAGATCGCGCTTCCGCAGGCCGGGGTGCGGGTCTTCGACCGCGTGGTGATGAGCGTGCCGGAGAGTCCCGAATCCCTGCTGACCCTTTACATTCCGCGGCCCCGGGCGGAGTCGGCCGAACGGTCGCACGACCTGGCCGGCGCGCACGCCGAGGCCGCCTGACCGGCGAGCCGAGACCGGTTTTCCGCAACCGGGTCTGCGCATCCCGTTTTCCATGCCGGTGGTGTTCGCACCACCATGATCAGGAGACACTTCCTCCGCCGGTTCCCGGGATCCATGATGAATCACGTGGGACGGCGAGGAATTCGATCCGCTGAATTCACCCGCTCCGATCCCGCATCGCGAAAATCGGCGTTCCCAGTGATTCACGGAGGAATCTCATGGATAATTCGATCGTCAGTCGGATGGTCACGGTTCTGGGCGAACTGGACGTGCCGACAGCGGATGTCACTCCGGACACCACGTTCGAGGCGATGGAGATCGACTCGCTGCTGCTGGAGGAACTGGCGCTGCGGCTGCAGAAGACCTTCGGCGTCGAGATCGAGATGGGTGAGCTCGTTCCCGAGCAGACCGTCGCGGAGGCGGCCGCGGTGATCGCCTCCAAGGGCGTCACCGTAGCCTGACACGTTTTCCCGGCATCTTTCCCCGGCGCCTTTCCCCGACGCCTTTCCCCGACGCCTTTCCCCGACGCCTTTCCCCGACAGCCGCACATTCCCCCTCCCCCCGTTTCCCCCGCACCCCCCACTTGTCTTTCGCGACCGGCATTCCGCCGCTCGCGTGGTCCGTCACGTTTTATCGAGAGGAAATACCCATGTCTTCCACCCTGCTCGTCCTCAACGAAGTCACCGTGGCCCCCGGCCGCGTGGACCAGGTCCTGGCCGAGTGGAACCGGCTGAACCAGAAGGAGCCGGTGGCCGGCCGCGCCCTGTACGTCAGCGTCGACGACGGCAACGTCCTGGAGATCACGCCGGTCGCGGACGTCGCGGAGCTGAACGGCCTGAACGCGGGCTGGCACCGGCTCTGGGAGAGCGTTTCCGGCGACCTCGTCACCGACTTCCGGCGCCATCTCCTGGAGTTCGTCGAGGCGCCGAAGGACACCGCCGACCCGGTGCCGCAGACGCCCTACGTGCAGCTGCGGTACATCGAGGTGAAGCCCCGCGAGTACGCCGCGTACCGCGAGTGGCGCGAGAACACCATCTTCGACGTCGTCCGCCGCGCGGACGAGGTGAAGACGTTCCTGGCGTACCACTCGCTGATCAGCTCCCAGCCGGGCGTGATGTTCGTGTCCGGTTTCGACTGCGAGCCGGCGGACTACCAGGCGGTCTTCACCTCCGCCGAGTACCAGGAGATCGTCCGGCAGGCGGGTGACCGCTACATCGTGGGCGGCGAGAGCGGCCTGTACACCCGCGTCTACAAGCGCGCCGATGTCTGAGACCGGTACGGCGACCCGCCCGGCGGCGCTCCCGACGCCGGGACGCAAGGAGACGTACGAGCTCGCGCTCACGACCCAGGGTCCGCTGTACCCGCCCAGCGAGGTCATGGACGCGGACGGCAACTTCGTGGTGGTGGGCATGATCAACCGGCCCACCGCCGCGGGCGGGGCCGCGCCCGAGTGGGGCGCGGCCGTGGTCTCGCCCGACAGTGAGGTCCCCGAGTTCGGCCGGCTCGCCCCGTACTCGGTGGTGCGCGAGCTGGACACGGACCCCGACGGGGCGGACCGGGACGTGGTCCTCCACACGCTGCCGCTGCCCCTGCCGTGCAACAACTACCCCATGCTGTTCGCGCCGGAGCAGCTGCCGGACGCGGCCCTGGTCGAGCGGCCGAGCCACGCCTTCCACGAGGTCCCCATCCCGGACCTGCGGGCGCAGGACGGGCCCAAGGTCGTCACTCCGGTGACGTTCGGCCAGTGGATGCGGGCGAGCGGGACCCTGGAGGTCGCCGTCAGCGAGGACGGCGGCTCCGGGACCTTCGACTTCGAGTTCTCCCGGCTCGTACCGCACAGCGTCTACACGGTGATGTCGCTGCGCGCCCGGGACCTGGATCCGGCGGGGCCCACCCGGCCGGGCCCGCTCGGGGTGCCGAACGTCTTCGTCACGGACGCGGACGGCTCCGGCCGCTACCACGCCACGATGCCCGACCCGTTCCCGGACCCGGAGCTCCCCGGGGCCAACCGGATCATCAACGTGGTCGTGCTGTGGATGAGCTACCAGCGCAGTTACGGCGGCGCCATCGGCGAGTTCGGGCTCGGCGGCGACATCCACGCCCATCTCAAGCTGCGCGGCCCCTCGTTCCAGGAGCTGCGGACCGCCGGCGCGCGGACCCCGCAGCCCTGACCGCGCCCGCGCACCCGGCAGTTCACGCGGCGCGCCGGCCGGCCGCCGCGGAAGATCCAGACAGACCCGGAGAGGTCCCATGCCCATCATCTCCGTCACCACCTGGGACGGCCAGGACGACGCCCAGTGCCAGGAACTCATGGAGGAGCTGACCCGGACCGTCAGGAAGGTCACGGGAGCACCCCTGGACAAGATCACGGTCTACATCCAGGAGGTGCCGCGCAACCGCTGGGCGGAGGGCGGCTCCCTGGGCAGTGACCCGATGTTCCCGGAGCTGAGCCGCCGCCTGACCGAATGACCCGACCCCCACCCCCTCCGAACAGGAAAGGCCGACAGTCATGTCCCATGAATCACCCCAGGTCGACGATGCCAGGCCCGGCACGCTGTTCCTCGTGGGCGATGTGTTCGCCGAGTTCGCCCACCACGAAGGCGTGTTCACCGTCTCCCAGCTGGCCCGCCAGATCAGGAACGGAGGGTTCCCGGACGGCGCCGGCGAGGTCCGCGTGAGCGTGGGGCAGGGCGTCTCCCTGTTCGACGTCCAGTTCGTACGCGACACCCTGGCCCGGCGCGGGCTCTCGGACCGGGTCGTCATCGACGACCAGGCGCTGCACACCCGCGCCGGACGGGAGATCGCGCACAAGCACCGCCCTGAGAACGTGCTGATCTCCCAGCCGCGGCCGGTCGGCGGCGACTGGTACGAGGCGGACCTGCTCGTGGACGGCGACAACGAGGTGATGACCGACCACGTCACCGGCCAGCACATGCAGGGCATGCTGGCCACGGAGGCGGGCCGGCAGATGTTCATCGCGGTGGCCGAGCAGTACTACCTGCCGCCCGAGGCGGTCGGCAGCAGCTACTTCGTCATCGACTCCTTCGCGACCCGGTACCGCAACTTCCTCTTCCCGCTGCCCGCGGTGGTGCGCTGCCACGTGCTGGCCCACCGCACCCCGCACCGCACCCGCATGACGTTCCACTGCGAACTGTCCGTGAGCCAGGGCGGGTCGGAGACGGCGGGCATGGAGGTCCGGTTCACCGCCTTCGACACCCAGGTCTCCCACGCCAAGGAGACGAAGGCCGCGCAGCGTTCGCTGCAGGACGGCGTGGCGCTGGCGGCCGCGGCGGGCGCCGCGGAGGCGGCGGCCCCGGTGCGGACGGAGGTCCGTACGTCATGACCGCGCGCCCGCCGGAGCCGGACCGGCCCCGCATCGTCTTCAGCGACGTGGACGAGACGCTGATCACGGTCAAGAGCATGTTCGACTTCCTCCACTACCAGCTGGTGCGCCGGCACGGCGCGGCCGGCGAGGAGGAGTACGAGCGGATCATGGCGGTGATCCGCCGGCGCGCCGCGGACGGAACGCCCCGCGAGGACATCAACCGCTTCTACTACGGCCACTACGCGGGCGAGTCCGTGGACACGGTCCGGCGGCTGGCGGACGACTGGTTCACCGAGCGCACCGCCTCCACCCGGGGTTTCTACATCGACTCCACGCGTGAGGCCCTGCGGGAGCACCGGGCGGCCGGCGCGAGCCTGGTCCTGGTCTCCGGCTCGTTCCCGCCCCTGCTGGAACCGCTGGCGCGCGAGCTGGGGGCCGACACGGTCCTGTGCACGCGCCCGCTGTCCGCGGACGGCGTCTACACCGGCGAGGTGGCCACCCCCGTCATCGGCGAGGGCAAGCGCGCCGCGGTGCTCGCCCATCTGGCCTCGCGGCCCGATGTCGACCCGCGGGACTGCCACGCCTACGGGGACCACGTCTCCGACCTGCCGATGCTGGAGCTCGTGGGGCACCCCGTGGTCGTGGGTGACGACGCCGAGCTGCGCGAGCGCCTGACGCGCCGCTCCGTGACGGTCGCCGTCCGATGAGCGGGCCCCGGTTCCACGTCCTGCTGGGTCCCGACGGGGCCGGCAAGTCCTCGGTCATGCGGCGTCTGGTGACGATGCTGCCCGAGTGGCGGATGGTGTCGACGGACAGCGCGTTCGTCGCGCCCGAGCACGCCCTGATCCCGCGGCTGCGCCGGGACGTGCACGACCACCTGCTGCCGGGCCTCGGCACCGCGTACTCGGTGGACTTCATGGCCAGCGTGCTGCAGACGGCCGTGGTCCACCTGCGGGACCAGGTGCGGGAGACGGACCCGCGGGTGCCGGTGCTCGTGGACTCGTACTACTACAAGATCCTGGCGAAATGCCGGATGGCCGGGGTCGCCGACAGCCGGATGTACTCCTGGTGGCGTTCGTTCCCGCAGCCGGCCGGGGTGGTCTTCCTCGACGTCTCGGCAGGGTCCGCGTGGCGTCGCCGGGGCGACGGCGCACGGCTCAACGCCCTGGAGTACGACGGGGATGACGGCGCCTGGCCCGAGTTCGAGAGCTACCAGAGGAACCTGCGGAAGATGCTGCTGGAGGAGGTGCGGGAGGTGCCGGTGACGATGCTGGGCGAGCAGCCCGACGCCGCCCGCGCGGCCGCGGCCGTACGGGAGGTGCTCACCGCATGAACGTTTCCTCGGTCTGGCACACCCCCGGCCACACCGGCCGCTACCGCGAGCGCGTGTTCGCCGCGCGCGACCGGCTGGCGGCCGAGCACGCCGATCTGCGGAGCGTGCAGCAGCGCGTCCTGACCGACCTGGTGGGCTTCAACGCCTCCACCGGCTTCGGCAGGCACCACGGTCTCGGCCGCGTCCTCACGGTGGACGACTTCCGCGAGTCCGTACCGGTACGGACGTACGCCGACCACGCCCCGATGATCGAGCGGACCGCCGCCGGCGAGCGGAACCTGCTGTCGGCCGACGCGCCCGCGGTCTACTTCACCAGCAGCGGCAGCACCGGAGCGCACAAGAAGGTGCCCGTCACCCCGCGCTTCATGAGCACGACCTTCATGCCGTTCTACTTCGCGGCGTGGGCCCCGCTGATCGAGCACTTCCCCGAGGTGCTGGAGCGGCCCGACGCCGTCCTCAACCTGAAGCACGATCCGCTCGCCGCCCCGCCCGTCACGGGCGACGGCCGGCCCCATGTGGGCGCCAGCCAGGTGGACTTCGGCGCCCGGTTCGGCGAACCCCTCTCCGCCGAGCCCGGCACGGGCGCGCCGTGGGCGACGCTCGCGGTGCCCACCGAGCCCGGAGACCACCTGGAGCGGGCGTACCTGCGGCTGAGGCTGGCGGTGCAGAGCGATCTGCGGGCGCTGATCGGCATCAACCCGGCCATGGTCGCCGCGGTCCCGTACCAGCTGAACCTGTGGTGGTCGCGGATCGTGAAGGAGGTGCGGGACGGCACCCTCGGCGGCCTGCCGTACCGGGCGCCGGACCCCGAGCGTGCCGCCGAACTCGAACGGCTCGCAGAGTACTTCGGCACCGTACGGCCGGCGCACGTGTGGCCCCGGCTGCGGGCCCTGTTCTGCTGGACGACCGGGGTGGCCTCGCTGTACCTGCCCGCCCTGCGGGAGGAGTTCGGCCCGGGCGTCGCCGTGCTGCCGGCGCCGGTGGCCGCCTCGGAGGGTCCGGTGGGGGTGGCGCTGGACCGGCACGCGTCGGCCGGCAGCCTCGTCGCGTCGGCGTCGGTGTACGAGTTCGTGCCCGCCGATCAGGACCTCGCCCCCGACAGCGCCACCCTGCTGCCGCACGAGCTCGAAGCGGGCCACGACTACCACGTGATCTTCAGCCACGTCGGCGGGCTGTACCGGTACGCCGTCGGGGACGTGGTCCGGGTCGTGGACACCGTCGGCGGAGTGCCGCGGATGGAGTACGCGGGCCGGGGCGGCCGTTCCGACGCGGCGGGCGAGCGGCTGCGCGACGCCGAGGTGGTCAGGGCCCTGCACACGGCGCTGGACTCCGGCGGCCTCTCCCTGCGCAACGTGGCGTGCCGGGTCGAACCGGCCGCGGCACCGGCCGCCCCTGCCGCGGCACCCGCGTCCGCCGCCGCGTCAGCACCGGCGGTGCCCGCCGCCCCGCGCTACGTCTTCGCGATCGCCCCCCGCACCCCCTGGCACGAGCGCGAGAGCGCCCGTTTCACCGCCGCCCTGGACGACTCCCTCGCGGCCCGGTCCCCCGGCTACGCACGGGCCCGGTCGGCCGGCCGGCTGGGCGCCCCCGCCGTGCGCCTGCTCGACGCCGAGGCGTTCGACCGCGACTGGCACGCGGCGGTCGCCACGGGCATCCGCCCGACCCAGGTCAAGGACCGCCTCTTCCGGCAGGACGACGCCCTCTGGGACCGCCTGACCACGCCGCCGCGCGGCTGAACTCCCCCACCCGCACCCCACGTCGGCCGCCCGGCACCCGCACCCTCCCCCCACCACAAGGAGCAGCCTTCCATGCCCGTGCTCAACCCCGTCGAACGGACCGCCCTGCTCACCGCGGCGCTGCGGGCCGCCGAGACCCGCCGCGAGGACCGGCTCTACGAGGACCCGTACGCCGCCGGACTGGTCGGCGAGGCCGGTCCGGAGCTGCTGGCCGAGATCCGGGCGGCGACGTTCCCGCCCGACCGGCCGCGGACCCTGCCCAGCACCCCCGACTACAACGCCATCCGCACCCGGTTCTTCGACGACCTGCTCCAGGAGGCGGCCCAGGACCCGGCGACCCCGCAGATCGTCCTGGCGCCGGCGGGCATGGACTCGCGGGCCTACCGGCTCCCGTGGCCCGGCCACGTCCGCTACTTCGAGGTCGACCGGCCGGCGGTGCTCGACTTCAAGGCCGAGCGGCTGCAGGACGTCCGGCCCCGCGTCGACCACCGCACGGTCGCCGTCGACCTCACCGCCGACGACTGGGAGGAACGCCTCGTCGCGTCCGGCTACGACCCCGCCGTGCCCTCGGCGTGGCTGCTGGAGGGGCTGCTCTACTACATCCCCGAGGCCGATGCGCACCGGATGCTGGAGCGGGTCGCCGCGATCTCCGCGCCGGGCAGCAGGATCGCCGCCGACATCGTCAACCGGGCCGCCCTGACCCTTGCGCACATGCGCGGTCTGCTGGACGTCTTCGCGGGCTGGGGGTGCCCGTGGGTGTTCGGCACGGACGAGCCGGAAGCACTGTTCGAGGGGTACGGGTTCGACGTGCGGGCCGTCCAGCCGGGCGAGCCCGGCGCCGACTACGGGCGCTGGCCCGACCCGGTGCCGCCGCGCGAGGTGAAGGACGTACGGCGGGTGTTCTTCGTGCACGGCAGGCGTCGCTGACCATGACGAGCACCGTGATCGCGGGCGCCGGCACCGCCGGCCTCGCCCTGGCCCTGGCGCTCGGCGCGCGCGGCCACCGGGTGCGGGTCCTGGAGAGCAGCGGCCCGCCACCGCAGGGGCCGGTCGTCAAGAGCGCCGAGCTGTGGGAGCGGCCGACGCTGCCCCAGGCCGCCCACGACCACATCCTGAACGCGCTCGGCGTGCGCATGCTCCGCTCCCACGCTCCGGCCGTCCTCGACGCCGCGCTGGCCGAGGGGGCGCGGCTCGCCGACCTCACCGCCGCGGCGCCCGCCGGCCCGGGTACCACCGGCCCCGCCCGGGAGCCGGGGGACGAGGAGCTCGTCACGCTGCTGGTCCGCCGTCCCGTCCTGGACCTCGTACTGCACCGGGCCGTCGCGGCCCTGCCCGGCGTGGAACTCCGTCACCGCACCACGGTCGCCGGACTGCTGACGGCCCCGGCCGGGCCGGCCGGGCACCGGGTGACCGGAGTCGTGACCGCGGGCGGCGAGCGGATCGCCGCCGGCCTCGTGGTGGACGCGTCCGGCCGCAGGTCCGCGTCCCGGTCCTGGCTCGCCGCGGCGGGCGTCCCGGTGCCGGCCGACCTGACGGGCCCCAGCCGGCTGCACGCCTTCGGCCGCTTCTACCGGCTGCGCGACCCCTGGGGCCCGCCGCCGGGCCCGCTCAACCGGGGCAACGCGGCCGGCGGGATCTGGGACCACTACTCGGCGGTGCTGCACCCGGCGGACAACGACGTCTTCGCCATCACCTTCGGGGCGCTGCCCGGCGACCGTGCGATGGCGGCGCTGCGCACGCCGGCCGCCTTCACCGCCGCCTGCCGCCTCTCGCCGTTCCTGTCCCCCTGGGTCGAGGAGGGCGCGGCGCAGCCGCTCGGCCCGGTACGGGCGATCGCCATGCCGCCGAACGTCCTGCGCGGCGCCGCTCCCGGCGGGCAGCGCCCGGTCGCCGGACTCCTGCGGGCCGGGGACGCCGCCTGCGTCACCGATCCGATGTTCGGCCGCGGCATGTCCCTCGCGCTCGCCCACGCCTTCCTGCTCGCCGACCTGATCGGGGAACACCCGGCCGCGGACGACCGGCTGGCCCTGGCCGCCGCGGACCTCGCCGACCGCCTGCTGCGCCCCTGGTTCGAGCTGGGGGTGCACGATTCCCGGGCCCGCACCGAACGGTGGCGGGC
>NZ_JBHYVA010000194.1:0-12530 GCF_042750055.1 Streptomyces sp. NPDC059456 | reverse complement strand
TACGGGGAACCAACTCCGGGGGAGTGGTGGGGGGGGGGGGGGGGGCTTTCCCCCCCCCCCCCCCCCCCTTCCTTTCGTGTTCCACCGGCTACGCGAGCCGGAACACCTCCTTGGACAGCGCCAGGACCCGGGCCTCGTCGCGGGCCAGGGCCGCCGCGTCGGCATGCGCCATGTGCACGGTCAGCGGGCTGGACGGCAGGTCGACGGTGGGCCGCAGCCGGTCGCCCGGACCGGTCTTCACCGTGACCGCCCGTACGGACCCCACCTCGTCGATCCGCGCCAAGGCCGACGCGTCCACGGACTCCACCACCCCGGCGAGGTCGGTGGCCACGTGGTACACGAAGGCCTCCCGGAGCCGGCGGTAGGTGCGGCCCGCGAACTCCTCGGCGAACTGCTCCGGGCGCAGCCAGGCCAGTGCGCTCGCCCGGGCCTGGTCGGCGCCGCAGCACCCGGCGTCGAAGTCCGGGTGCATCGCCCCGTTCATGCGGGAGCCGATCTCGACGAGTGCGGGCCCGTCGGAGGTCATCATCACCTCGGCGTGTGCGGCGCCGAACTCGATCCCGAGGGCGTCCAGCACGTCGTGGGTGTAGGCGGTGAGCTCGGCGACCACCGGGTCCTCCGGCGGGACGAGCACGTCGCGGTGGGAGACGTTGTGGGCTCCGCGGCGCCGCTTGTCGTAGCGCCAGACGCCCGCGTCGTAGCGCTCTCCCCGGCAGGAGACGGTGTCCACGATGTACTCGGTGCCGGCGAGGTAGGACTGGGCCAGCACCTCGGTGTTGGTCTCGCCGTACATGGTGACGGTGCCGAGTACGGCCTGCGCGGCGCGGCGCGCCTGGTCCGGGTCCGTGCAGATGGACACGCCCTGGGCGCCGGAGGCGGCCAGGGGCTTGACCACGACCGGCCGGCCGTCCTGCTCCCGCGCCCAGGCGGCGACGGCGTCGGCGTCGTCGGACCTGAACTGGCGGGCGCAGCGCACGCCCGCCTTCCGGACGGCTTCGATCATCTGGTACTTGTCGCGGCGCGCCGCCGACAACGCGGAGCCGTTGGTCGGCAGGCCGAGCATTTCGGACATCAGGTCGGCGAGCGGTACGCCGGGCTCCTGGCCGGCCACCACGAGCGCCGGGCGCAGTTCGGCCAGCCGCCGGGCGGTCCCGAGCGGGTCGGCGGCGACGAGGGCCGCCGCGTAGCTGCTCAGGTCGGGCGCCCTGAGGGACTTCAGGGGTTCGGGCGTGCTGGACAGGTGCACGACCTCCGCGCCGAGTCCGGCGAAGGCCGCCCGGAGGTGCCTGCCGGTCCCGTACGCGTCGACGAGGACGACCAAGGGGTGATCAGCTCGCATGCTGCCTCCGCGGAGCACTCAGTTGCCATGCTAGGCAATGTTGGTTGCCAAGATTATTGACCATCTAGGCAACTTCTGTCACTCTTTCTGGACAGAGCCGCTCGATTGAGCCGAAGCATCCGGTCGCCGTAGACGCCTGACACCCCGCCGTGTCCCCGGGCGTGCGACCGGCCAGTTCATCAATGAAGAACGGAGCTCTCACCCATGTCCGTGCAGATGTTGCACACCCCCACCCGGCTGTCCGAACTCGACGACACCCAGAGGGCCCAGTTCGAACGATCCGGTTTCCTCGTCCTGCCAGGCTTCCTCCCGAACGATCTGGTGACCCGGGTCAAACAGGAGGTCGACACCTGGGTCGACACCGGGCTGCGGGCCCGATCCATCGCCGCCGTACTCGACTACGCGACCCACGGGGTGCCGGACGTCCTCGAACTGGACCTCCCCGGCCACGGCGAACTCCTCGCCCACGAACCGCTGCTGGACGTGGTCGGGCAGCTGCTCGGCCCGGGGTTCGGCTTCCACCACATGCACAGCGACCGGCACGCCCCCGACCTCCCCGGCAAGGGGTGGCACCACGACTACGAGCAGCGCTCCACGTCGCACCGGACCCACACGATGGTCCACGCGCTGCACTACCTCGACGGCATCGACCCGGACATGGCCGGCCTGGCCGTCCTGCCCGGTTCGCACCGCGAGAGGGCGGAGAAGACGGCGCGCGCCCACCGCGGCACCGACGTGCTGCCCGGAGAGGTGTACCTGGAGGAGCTGCCGGCCGGATCGACCGTGCTGCTGCACTCCGCCCTGTTCCACGCCCGCCGGGCGAAGCCGCAGTTCCCGGGCCGTCCGCGCTACTTCGTCGACGCCTCCTACTGCGAGGCCGGGGTGCTGTGGCCGCCGGTCAAGCCGTACTGGCGGGAGATGTTGCAGCGGGCGCGCCGGCTCGGGCTGGCCGGCGCGGACCGGCCGGACCTCTTCGCCGAGCACCACTTCAGCGAATACACCCGGCCCGAGTGAGGGAGGACCAGATGCTGCACGCGGGAATCTCATGGCACGCGGGCGGGTACCGCCTGGCGGTGGTCGGCCCCGACGGCCGCCGCGTCCCCGTGCCGGGCGACTACGGCCCGGACCGCGCGGACGAGCTGATCACGCAGCTGCGCGGGCTCGGCGACCGGCTCGGGATCGTCGTGGAGAGCACCAACGGCACGCTGGACGGCCGCATCATGGCGGCCGGCCTGCGCGTGCACCGCGCCGATCCCTGGCTGCTGCCGGACCGGCCGCTGCTGGGCTCGGTCCCGGCGGAGGAACTGGCCCTCGCGAGCCTGCGCGGCGGGCGGGGCCTGGTCCGGCTGGAGGCCCACCGGGGCACCCAGACCGGCCGTGAGGAGGAACTGGCCGCGCAGATCGCCTCGTCCGCCGCCGCGGACCGCGAACTGGGCCGGGCGGGACGCCTCTTCAGCCACGGCGACCGCGAGCGCCGCGAGGTGGCGCTCACCTTCGACGACGGGCCGCTGCCGCCCTACACCGGGCAGATCCTCGACGTCCTGGAGCGCTACGGCGTCCCGGCGACCTTCTTCTGCGTCGGGATCAACGCGGGCGGGTTCTCCGAGGACCTGACGCGGATGCGCGAGCAGGGCCACGCCATCGGCAACCACACCTGGTCGCACCCGTTCCTGCCCGAGCTGACGCGGGCCCAGCTGGCCGAGCAGATCGGCCGCACCGCCGAGGCGATCGCCGACGCGAGCGGAGGCGGGGCGCCCCGGCTGTTCCGGCCTCCGTACGGGTCCCGGACACCGCAGGTGATGGACTGGCTCGCGGACACCGACACCACCACCGTGCTGTGGGACGTCGCTCCGGACGACTGGGCCCTGCGGCAGGCCGACGCCATCGCGCGCGACGTGCTGGCCGAGGTCCGGCCCGGATCCGTCATCCTCCTCCACGACGGCGGCGGCGACCGTTCGCCCACCGTGGCCTCGCTCCCGCCCATCATCGAGGGCCTGCTGGAGCGCGGCTACGCGTTCGTCCGGGCGGACGACATGATCGAGCGGACCCGGTCCGGTCTGGTGGCGGCCTCGTGAGGAACTGGGCGGGCAACATCGACTTCGGTACGGCCCCGATCGCGCGGCCCGGCTCCGTCGACGAGCTGCGCCGGATCGTCGCGGGCAGCGAACGGGTCCGCGCTCTCGGCGCCGGCCACTCCTTCAGCGGGGTCCTGGCGACGGCGGGCGGGTTCGTCCGGCTCGACGGGCTGCCCCCGGCCGTCGACGTCGACACGGAGGCGGGCACCGCCACGGTGACCGCCGGAATGCGGTACGCCGACGTGGCCGCCGCACTGCACCCGGCGGGCCACGCGCTGGCGAACCTGGCGTCCCTGCCGGACCTCTCCGTCGCCGGGGCGACCGCCACCGGCACGCACGGCTCCGGTGACGCCCAGCGCAGCCTGGCCGCCGCGGTGGTGGGGCTGGAGCTGGTCGGCCCCGAGGGCGACCTGGTCGAGCTGCGCCGCGACGTGGACCGGGACACCTTCGCCGGATCGGTGGTCTCCCTCGGCGCGCTGGGTGTGGCCACCCGCGTGACCCTGGAGATCGAGCCGGCGTTCGAGGTGGCCCAGTCGGTGCGGACGGCGGTGCCGCTCGACGAGATCCGGGACCGCTTCGACGAGGTCTCCGGCGCCGCGTACAGCGTCAGCGTGTTCACCACGTGGGGGGACGACGCGTCCGTGTGGCTCAAGCGCCGCACGGACCGCCCCGTCACCGAGCTGGACCTCGGAACCCCCGCGCAGGGCCCGCTGCATCCGGTGCCCGGGGCCGACCCGGCCGGGTGCACGGCCCAGCTGGGCGTGCCGGGCCCGTGGCACCTGCGGCTGCCGCACTTCCGGCCGGGCGCCACCCCGAGCACCGGTGACGAGCTGCAGTCGGAGTACTTCCTGCCGCGGTCCGCCGCCGCGGCCGCGTTCGACGCGCTGCGCGGGATCGGCGCCCTCCTGGGGCCGGTCCTGCACGTGGCCGAGGTCCGGACCGTGCGCGGCGACGATCTGTGGCTGAGCCCGGCGTACGAACGCGACTCCGTGGCCTTCCACTTCACCTGGGTCAAGGA
This sequence comes from Streptomyces sp. NPDC059456, assembly GCF_042750055.1. NCBI lineage: Bacteria > Bacillati > Actinomycetota > Actinomycetes > Kitasatosporales > Streptomycetaceae > Streptomyces > Streptomyces sp. NPDC059456. The sequence goes on along the minus strand of NZ_JBHYVA010000194.1, from coordinate 8,098 downwards.
CGCCGCGCGCGTGCCGGCGGTGATCGGCGCCGTGGAGGAGCTCCTGGCACCGCTGAGTGCGCGGCCCCACTGGGCCAAGCTCACGGCCATGACCGGGGCCGACATCCGGTCCCGATACCGCCGGGCGTCCGATTTCGCGGAGCTGCTTGCGAAGTCCGACCCCGAGGGCAAGTTCGGCAACGAGCTCGTCGACGGCCTGTTCTCCCCCGGGTCCCGGTGACCCCCTTTGTCCCAGCGATCGCGGAAGGCACGCGCGTGGAGAAGCGAGTACTGACCAAGGCCGAGCGGAAGGTGTCCGTCGTCGGTCTCGGCACCTGGCAGTTCGGCGACGGATGGGCCCACGTGCGCGAGCACGACGTGCGGGCCATCCTCGACGAGGCCGCCCTGGCGGGTGTCGACTTCATCGACACCGCCGACGTCTACGGCGACGGCCGCAGCGAACGGCTGATCGGGCAGTTCCTGCGGGAGTTCCGCACCTCACGCGGGGAGCGGCCCACCGTGGCGACCAAGCTGGGGCGCCGCGGCGCGCAGGAGCTCGGGGCGTTCACCCTCGACAACTTCCGTGCATGGAGCGACCGTTCCCGGGAGAACCTGGGGATGGACACGCTCGACCTCGTGCAGCTGCACACCCCGCCGGACGCCGTGTTCGAGTCCGACGCGGTCTTCGACGCCATGGACGTACTGGTGGAGGAGGGCCGGGTCAAGGCGTACGGCGTCAGCGTGGAGACCTGCGCCCAGGCGATGACCGCGATCGCGCGGCCGAATGTCGCCTCGGTGCAGATCATCCTGAACGTGTTCCGGCGCAAGCCGCTGGAGCAGGTGCTGCCGGCCGCCCGGGCCGCGGGCGTGGGGATCATCGCCAGGGTGCCGCTGGCCTCCGGCCTGCTGTCGGGGAAGTTCCGCCGCGACACGGTCTTCGCCGCGAGCGACCACCGCAACTACAACCGGCACGGCGAGCAGTTCGACGTCGGCGAGACCTTCTCCGGCGTCGACTACGAGACCGGCCTCGCGGCCGCCGGCGAGTTCACCGGCATGGTGCCCGCGGGTGCCACGCCCGCACAGTTCGCCCTGCGCTGGGTCACCCAGCAGGACGGCGTCACCACGGTCATCCCGGGTGCCACCTCGGTGGCGCAGGCCCGGTCCAACGCCGTCGTCGGGTCCATGGAGCCGCTGCCCGAGGAGTCCCTCGAACTGCTGCGCGAGCTGTACGACCGCCGGATCCGCGCCCAGGTGCACCACCTCTGGTGACCTCGGGCCCCCGAACCGTCTTCCCCTTCCCAGGAGCCGCAGGATGAAGATCGCCGGAGAGACCGTCCTCCTCACCGGTGCGACCGGAGGCGTAGGCCGGGCGCTCGCCGCCCGGCTCGCCGAGGCGGGCGCCCACCTGATCGTGACCGGCCGCGACGGCGAGGCGCTGCGGGCGCTCGCCGACCGTCTCGGCGCCCGGTGGGTGACCGCCGACCTCGCCGACCCCGAGGACGTGGAACACCTCGCGAAGGAGTGCGCCGGCACCGCGATCCTGGTGGCGAACGCCGCCCTCCCGGCCAGCGGCGACCTGCTGGAGTACACGCCCGATCAGGTCGACCGTGCCCTGGCGGTGAACCTGCGGTCGGCGGTCGTGCTGGCCCGGCTGCTCGCGCCCGCGATGACCGAGGCGGGCCGGGGCCACCTGGTGTTCGTGGGGTCGATGTCGGGCAAGGCCGCGACCCCGCACTCGTCGCTCTACACGGCGTCGAAGTTCGGACTGCGCGGCTTCGCCCACGCCCTGCGCCTCGACCTGCGCCCGGCGGGCGTCGGGGTGTCGCTCGTCCAGCCCGGCTTCGTCGCCGACGCCGGCATGTTCGCCCGGACCGGGGCCCCGCTGCCCCGCGGCGCGCGGGCGGTCACACCGGACCAGGTGGCATCGGCGGTGCTCCGGGCCATCGCACACGACCGCGGCGAGATCAACATCGCGCCGCTCAAACTGCGGCTGCGCTGCGCCCTGTCGGTGCAGTTCCCCTCCGTCGCGGCCTGGCTCCAGGGGCAGGGCGCCCCGGACGACACCGGGCGGCGCATCGTCGACGCGCAACGGGCCTCCCGGTGAGGTGCCGGGTGAACGCACGGCCCCCCACGACCTCATGAGGAGTGAGCACATGTTGGAAAGCGTTCTCGTCATCGGCTCCGGCTACCTGCACTTCCGGGAGTACGCGCTGCGCGGACTGGCGCAGCGGTACCGCGTCGTCCTCATCGGACAGCGCCCGCTGGACTGGCAGCTCCCGTACGCGGCCGAGTACCGGGAGGCCGATCTCCAGGACGAGGCGGCGGTCCTCGCGGCCGCCGAAGAGCTGGCCTCCGGCAACCGCATCGTCGGTGTCGTCACCTGGGAGGAGATGCTGATCGCTCGGGCCGCGGCGGTCGGCGCCCGGCTGGGCGTGCCGACCATGCCGCTCGATGCGGCGCGGGCCTGCCGCGACAAGGCGGAGCAGCGCAGGCTCTTCCAGGAGGCGGGCGTGCCGTCGGCCCGGTTCCACCTGGCCGGCTCCGTCGCCGAGGCGGTCGAGGCCGCCGGCGCCATCGGCTACCCGGTGGTGGTCAAGCCCCGCGGCCGGGCGGCGAGCGTCGCGGTCCAGATCGTCCGCTCCGAGGCCGAGCTGCGCGCGGCGTTCGACTTCGCCCGCACCTCGGAGAACGCGGCCATCGAGGACGGGCTCGTTCTCATCGAGGAGTTCCTCGTCGGCCCGGAGATCAGCGTGGACAGCTGGGTCCTCGACGGCAGGGTCGAGCCGTACGCGATCGCGCTGAAGCGCACCGGCTACGCGCCGTTCTTCGAGGAGGTGGCGCACGTCGTCGGCACGGTCCTCGACCCCGAGACCGAGGCCGCGGTCCGCGAGGTGGTGATCAGCTCCAACCGGGCGCTGGGCATCGACCGTACCGTCACCCACACCGAGTTGATGCTCACCGCCGACGGCCCCAAGGTGGTCGAGGTCAACGGCCGTCTCGGCGGCGAGCTGATCCCGCGCCTGGCCGAGATCGCGATTCCGGGCCTGTCCGTCGGGGCGCTCCTCGGTGCGGTCGCCACCGGCCGCGAGCCGGACCCGGTCCCGCGGCCGGAGCGCCTGGTCGGGATCCGCTTCCTGTACCCGGCCGAGGACCTGGTGTTCGAGGACATCGAGGTGCCGGCCGCGCTCGCCGACGAGCCGTGGGTGCACGAGGTGCAGCGGGTCAGCGACCCGGGCACCGAGCTGCGGCTGCCGCCGCGTCAGTTCCTGGGCCGCGCCGGATACGTCATCGCCACCGGTTCCGGCATCGAGGAGATCGACGCGCGGCTGCTGAAGCTCGCCGACGGCACGGCCGTCCTCGGCCGGCCGCTGCCCGAGCCCCTGCCCCTGTGAGCCCCCGCCCCCTCCCCCGCCCCCTCCTGCTTCGCCCCCTCCCGCTTCCCGCTTCCCCGCTATCCGTACAGATGGAGACACACCCATGAAGAAGGCCCTGATCTTCGGCGAGTACAAGATCGCCAGGTTCCTGCCGGTCCTGCGCGACCGCGGCTACACGGACTTCGTCGTGTATTCGGCCGTCGAGTTCGACGCGGCCCTCGAGTTCGACGCCACCGGCGTCGAGGTCAAGCTGCTGAGCCTGGACTGGGACGCGGACGACGTGCTGCGCGTGCTGGACGCCGAGCGGCCCGACGTGGCCATCGCCAACCCGTACGCCCACGGCCAGGAGCAGCTGCCCATCGTCTACGGCCGGGCCGCCGCCCGCTGGGACGGCCGGTTCGTCGCTCACTCCGCCGAGTTCGCCGAGGTGGCCTGCGACAAGGTCAAGCTGCACGAGACCGGGGTGGAGCGCGGCTGGCCGGTCCCGGCGGGAGCGGTCTGCGCGGGCGTCTCCGAGGTCGCCGGCGCCGCCCGGGAGCTGGGGTTCCCGCTGGTGATCAAGGAGGCCCAGGCCCAGGCGGGCGACGGCCGGTTCTTCGCCGCCTCGTCCGAGGAACTCGATGCAGTACTCGAAGCGGGCCTCGCGTTCCCGGCGATCGTGCAGGCGTTCAAGGTCGGTGAGGAGACCGGGATCGAGCTGATCACCGCGGACGGCGAGCTGATGCGCTGGCCGGTGGTCTCCATGGGCCCGCTGGACGCGGGGCTCGACCCCTCGAAGCGGGCGCGCGTCGTCCCGTACGTGCTGCCCGAGCGTGCCGCGGCGCGCCTGGAGGCGTTCCTCACCGACATCCAGGACAACTTCGCCCCGTACGGTCCGTGGCAGATCGACTTCGCGGTCGTCGAGGACGACATCGTCATCCTCGAGATCAACCCGCGCCTCGGCGGTCTGTCCGACCTGGGCGCCACCGGCAGCGGCACCGACCCGCACGCGGTGTTCACGGCGGCCGCGCTCGGCGAGCCGCTGCCGCAGGCGCGGACGCGCGCGGTGGCGATCGAGCTGCCGTCCGTCGAGATCCCCGGCGTCGAGGTGCCCGCGCACCCCGAGGGCGCCGAGGTCATGCGGGTGACCGCGCGCAAGCCCACCAACCGCTGCTTCATCAACACCGACCGCATGCAGCTGGTCACCACGGTCGGCGACCTGGAGGCGGGCAAGCGCTGGGTGAAGGAGCTCGACGCCGCGGGCCTGCTGCGCTGCTCGGTCGACTCCGCGTTCCGTCAGCTGGAGCAGGGCTTCGGCGTGTTCGGCGGGAAGGCGGAAGCGCTGTGAAGGTGCTGATCGCCGGACTCGGCGACAACAAGGAGTTCGGGCTCAAGTCGCTGCGCGATGCGGGTCACTTCGTCGGGATCATCGACCTGCCGCAGCGCATCCCCGTCAACCAGTGCGACTGGTGGCGCGCGGGCGACCGCTTCTCCGTGGACTCGATGCTCGAAGCGGCGAGCTCGGCCGGGTTCGAGTGGGACGCGATCCTCTGCTGGGAGGAACTGTCCACCGACATCGCCCGGGACGTCGCGCGCAAGCTGGGCGTTCCGGCGCCGCGGATGCCCGCGGGCCACTTCCGCGACAAGGGCGTCATGCACGGCCGGCTGCGCGAGCTGGGCGTCCCCTCGCCACAGCTCGGCGTGGCCCGCACCGTGGAGGAGTGCGTGTCCCTCGCCGGCGGCCGCATGCCGGTCGTCGTCAAGCCGACGGACTACGGCGGCAGCGGCGGGGTCCGGGTCGTCGGCGACGCGGATGACCTCGCCGAGGCCTTCCGGGCCGCCGCCTCGCTGGCGGCGAGCGGCCGGGTCGCGGTGGACCGGTACGTGACCGGCAAGGAGTACAGCGTCGAAGCGGTGACGTGGGCACCCGGCGACTCCCAGGTCCTCGCGATCACCGACAAGTACCTGACCCGGCCGCCGTACTGCATCGAGGTCGGCCACATCTCCCCGGCGGAGGTCTCGGACGAGGAGCGCGAGCTGCTGACGGAGGCGACGGTCCGCGCGCTCGACGCGCTCGGCATGGAGGCGGGCGTCTCCCACGCCGAGTTCCGCATGACCGAGACCGGCCCGGTCCTGATGGAGATCGCGGGCCGTCCCGCGGGCGGCCAGATCCCGCGGCTCGTCGAGCTGGCCACCGGCTGGAACCTGCACACCGCCGAACTCGCGGCGGTGGTGGGCGAGCGCACGACGCAGGGAGCCGCGGCCGCCGAGTCCTCGGCCATCCGCTTCTTCGTCGGTGACGGCCACACCCCGTTCCGCCACCCCGTGACGTGGGAGACGGCGAGCCGGCCCCCGCTGGTGGACACCCTGCGGGAACTGCGCTACTTCGCGGGCGAGGGGACGGTGGCGCGGGTGCCGCGCGGCCCGGAGGACCGGCTCGGGTACGCGATCTTCGCCGGTACCCGCGAGGAGACCGCGGCGGCCTTGGCCGCCATCGACGACGGCGCCGAGGAGTACCGCGGTGAGTAGCACTCAGGCCCGGGCGGCGAGCGCGCCGTCCGGGCCCGGCCCGGCCAGCCGGGGCCTGTGGCACAACCACGACTTCCTCAAGCTCTGGTCGGGCGAGACGGTCGCCGCGCTCGGCTCCCAGGTCACCCAGCTGGCCCTCCCCCTGCTGGTGCTGGGCGCCCTGGGCGGCAGCGCGGCGCAGGTCGGCCTCGTCACGGCGATGCAGTTCCTGCCCGCGCTGTGCGTAACCCCGTTCGCCGGCCTGGTGATCGACATGTTCGACCGCCGGCTGATCATCCTGGTCGCCAACCTGGTGCGGGCCGTCGCCCTGGCCATGGTGCCGGTGCTGTACCTGACGGACAGCCTCGGTGTCCCGGCGCTGTGCGTGATCGCGTTCGTGGTCGGCTCGGGCACCGCGGTGTTCGACGTCGGCTACCTCGCGTACCTCCCGGCGCTCGTGCCCCGGCAGCACCTCGTGGACGCCAACAGCAAGCTGCAGGGCTCGTACGCCGTCGCCCAGATCGGCGGCTCCGGCGTGGGCGGCCTGCTGATCAAGGTGCTGGGCGCGTGGTGCGCGATCCTGGCCAACGTCGTCGCGTACCTCGCGGCGTTCGTGGCGATGTTCCTGATCCGGCACCGGGAGCCGGCGCGCGACCCGGAGGCGGCGAGCAGGCCGCGCCTGGCCGACATCCTCACCAGCTTCGGACTGCTGTGGCGCAACCGGATCCTGCGCATGCTGAGCCTGCGGGCCGGCTGGTTCAACATGTGCGAACAGGCGATCCTCACCCTGTTCTTGGTCTACGCGGTCAAGGAACTGCACATGGACGCGGGCGGGGTCGGCTTCGTCCTCGCCTTCGGCAGCATCGCCTCGCTGGCCGGGGCGGCCGTCGCCAAGCGGGCCGGCAACCGGTTCGGGTTCCCCAGGATCCTGATCCTGGCCAGCAGCGCCTCGTCCATCGCGCCGATGCTCCTGCTGCCGACCGGGAGCGGCACCGGCTGGAACTTCGCGCTGGCGACACTGACCTTCGCCGTCTACGGATTCGGCCTGACCATCTACAACGTCCACGTCGTGGCGTTCCGGCAGACCGTGATCCCGTCGGACGTGCTGGGCCGGGCGACCGCCGCGTACCGGATGCTCACGTACGGGCCGTTCCCGCTCGGCGCGTTCCTCGGGGGCGTACTGGGCGAGCAGCTCGGACTGTGGAACTCCCTGCTGGTCTTCGCGGTCGCGTCGCTCGCGGGGTGGGTGCTGTTCGTCGTGGCCTGTACGAGGCTGCCGGAGGAGGAACTGGAGCCGGCGAAGTCCTGATGGAGGGCCCCGCGTGAAGATGCACGCCGACGAGGTGGACATCGACGAGTCGCTCGTCGAGCGGCTGGTCGCTGCGCAGTTCCCGCAGTGGGCGGGGCTGCCCGTACGGAAGGTCCGCTCGGCCGGCACGGACCATGCCATGTACCGGCTGGGCGAGGACAGGTCCGTACGGCTGCCCCGGATGCGCGACGCCGCGGGGCAGGTCGGCGCCGAGCAGCGGTGGCTGCCGCACCTCGCCCCGCACCTGCCGCTCGACGTACCCGTGCCGCTCGGGCTCGGGGCGCCGGGCGAGGGGTACGGGTTCGACTGGTCGGTGTACCGCTGGCTCGACGGCGAGAACCTGTACGACCGGCCCCTCCTGGAAGGCGGACTCCACGACGCCGCCGCCGGGTTGGGGCATTTCCTCGCGGCGCTCCACCGCGTCGGCACCGCCGGTGCGCCTCGCTCGTTCCGCGGCGGTCCGGTGGACACCGCCGACGACGAGGTCCGCGCCGCGATCCGGGACCTGGGCGCCGACGGCACGCACGACGCGGAGGCCGCGACCGCCGCCTGGGAGGCGGCCGTCCGGGCACCGCAGTGGCAGGGCGCGCCCGTGTGGCTGCACGGCGACCTGCTGCCGGGGAACCTCCTCGGCCGCCGGGGTCGGCTCACGGCGGTCATCGACTTCGGCCTGGTGGGCGTAGGTGACCCCGCGTGCGATGTGATGGCGGCCTGGACCCTGCTGACCGCCGAGACGCGGGAGGCGTTCCGCGTGGCGGCGGGCGTGGACGACGCCACCTGGGCCCGGGGGCGGGGCTGGGCCCTGCGGTTCGGCCTCACGGCGGAGCACCACCACCGCGGCGGCCGCAACCCCGTCCTGGCGGCGGTCGGCCACCGCGCGGCGGCCGAGGCCATCGCCGACCACCGACGCACCTGATCTCCCCGCCCCCCGCCGCCCCCTCGCGCGCCC
>NZ_JBHYVA010000193.1:0-12540 GCF_042750055.1 Streptomyces sp. NPDC059456 | reverse complement strand
GCGTTGCGCACCCCTTCGGCGAGGGCCCGCAGACCGGTGATGACGGTCGCCACCTCCTCGGCGCGGGGCGGTTCGGCCCCGTGGTTGACCCGGACCCGGGCGGCGGTGGTCGCGTCCACGATCCGTTCGACGGCGACGACCAGCGGCCACCAGGCGGCGGCCCGCGCCCCCGTCGGCGGCGGTTCGGTCAGCGCCCGCTGGAATTCGTTGCGCACCCCCGACATGTCCCGGTAGATCCGCCGCCGGGCCTGGAGCCGGGCGGTCCGCGCCGCCTGCTGCCCGGCCTCCGTGTCGGGGTGGCCGCCGAAGGCCCGTTCCACGTACCGGGCGGCATCGTCGACGGTGTCGGCGAGCCGGTCGCCGATCCGGGTGCGCCAGCTCTCGGGCCACAGCAGGTAGCCGAAGACCAGGGTGATGGCGCAGCCGATCAGGCTGTCCAGCAGCCGGGGGCGGATCAGGTCGAAGCCCTGGTGGTTGAGGAGGTCCGACAGCAGCAGGATCACCGGGGTGATCGCGGCGGTCTGGAAGGCGTACCCCTTGGCGGAGAAGGCGGGGATCAGTGCGGCGAGGACCACCATCACCGGTACGTCCCACCAGCCGCGCGGTACTTCGGAGAGCACGGCGGCGGCCATCACCAGCCCGGCCGCCGTGCCCAGGGCGCGCAGTACGGCCCGGGAGAACACCGAGCCGAAGTCGGGCTTGAGGACGAAGGTGACGGTCAGGGCGACCCAGTAGGACCGCTCGACCGGGACCAGGGAGACCAGGCACTGGGCGAGCCCGATGCACAGGGCGAGGCGCAGCCCGTACCGCCAGGAGGCGCGGGACAGCACCATGTCGCGCACGGCCCGCCGGGCCCGGACCGTCAGTGCGGCGGGCCGGCCGAGCCGGTCGTCGACGTTGTGCAGGTCGGGATCGGGCAGGTGCACGATGGCCGCCGCATGCCGCAGGGCCGCGTCGAGGGCCCGTTCGGCGGGGGTGTGCGGCGCGGGGAGGTCCAGTGCGGGCTTGTCGGTGCGGCCCCGTTCCACGGCCTGTGCCAGGTCGCGTACGGCCGCCGGGATCTCGGGCGGCAGCGGTGCGCCGCGCAGGTGCATGGCGGGTGCGGCCTCGACCAGCGGGATCACCACGTTCAGCTGGGCCAGCATCCGCACGAGCGCGGGACTGCGGCCGTGCACCCGGGCGCGGCGGCCCAGGACCAGGTCGTAGGCGTGGTTCAGGGCGTGGGTGACCTGCCGCCGGCGCTCGTCGTAGTCCGGACCGCCCGCGGCTTCGAGGGCGTCGGCGAGCGACCGGTAGGTGTCGGCCACGGCGACGCGTTCCGGCTGCCGGCCGCGCAGCGGCCAGCCCAGCAGCGTCAGCAGGAGGACGAACAGCCCGCCCGCGCTGAGCAGCAGGGGGGCCGTCCACCAGGGACGGGGCAGCGGCAGGCCGGCGCCGATCACGGCGTTGAGCAGCAGCAGCAGTCCGGACACGGACGCGACGGTGCCGATCGAGGAGATCATCCCGGAGACGAGGGCGATCAGGGTGAGGGCGCCGACGGCCAGCCAGCCGTGACCGAAGACCAGGGTGCCCAGGGCGACGCCGACCGCGCCGAAGAGCTGGGGGACGGCGATGTTCAGGATCCGCATCCGGTAGGCGTCGGCGGTGTCGCCGATGACCCCGGACAGGGCGCCCATCGAGACGAGGGCCCCGTACTCGGGCTCGTTCAGGGCGAAGCCGACGGCGAGCGGGGTGGCCATGGCGATGCCGGCGCGCGCGGCGGCGGCCCAGGGGATCGGGGCGGGGCTCGGCCGCAGTCCCTTGAGCAGCCAGGCGGGCGGAGCCAGCGCATGGTGCCGGGGGCGCCCGGAGGGTATCTGTTCGGTGCGTTCGCTGCTCATTCAGCTTCCGTGCGGCCGCTCGTGAATCGGTTCTTCTGCGCTGTTCCGGGGTCTTGAGTTCTTCTTGGGTTCTTCTCGGGTTCTTCCGGGGCGTTCTGCGCGGGTCGGTACGTTCCGAGCTTATGGGGTGCGGCGTAGTCGTCCCGTCAGCCAGGCGGCCAGCGCGGCGGCGAGCCCGATCGCCAGGACCACCCATGCGGTCGTGCGCAGGAACGCGGTGAGGGCGTCGTACACCGCCGCGGCGGCCTCCCGGTCGATGTCGGCCGGCAGGTCGTCCAGGGTGAGCCGGCGGCAGACGGCCACCGCGATCCACAGGAGTACGGCGCCGACGGCGACCCCCAGCCCGGTGGCGATCACGGCGCGCCGCCGGCGCACGGCGACCGCGATCGCCGCCGCGGCCAGCACCACGGTCAGCAGGGGAAGCCAGACACCGGCGATCTGGAGCATGCGGAAGCCCTTCCGGAGCGCACCGAGGTCGTCGTACTCCATGACCTTCACCGATACGTGGGTCACCGGGATGCGGTCGGCGAACGGCACGCCGTCGGCGACGAGCTCTCCCTTGACCTGTTCGATCACCGGTGCCAGGTCGATGGTGACGGCGTCCCCGTCGCCGGTGGTGAGCGCCTCGAGGAACGCGGCGTGCGCGGCACGGTTGGCCGCGTCCCAGGCGGTGCGGTAGGCGGGCGTGCCGGTGAAGGAGTGCAGGGCCTCGCCGAGCAGCGCGTCGACGCCGCTCTGGAAGGGACCGGCGTCGATCTGCCCGGCGAGGGCGCGGCCCGCCTGGCTGACGACGACGCCCTGCACGGCCGGGTCTTCGGCCAGGGGGGACATGGCGGCGGTGTACCGGTCGGCGTTGCCCAGCTCGTGGTCCGCCCAGTACGCGACGGCGCTCGCGGGCACGAGGACGGCCACGAGCACGATGAGTACCGCCGAGAGGAAGGTGCGCACGTCACCAGGGAAAGCCGCGCCGCCGCCGGGCGCGAGCGGTGCTGCTGCGGGCGGGTGGCGGCCGCGTCGCTGATCCACTTGCCGGTCGGGTGCGGCGGGTGTGCCCTGGATGATGGGAGAGAGGAGCCCCGTCATGGCACATGCGGCACCCGTCGCCCCGAGGCGGCACTGGCAGGCGACCGGCACGGACCACGCGATGAAGGGCCAGCTGACGCGGGCACTGCTCCTCGGACTGGTCTACGGGGTCTGGGCGGCCTTCATGAGGCGCGACACCGGCGGGGTCACCACGGGCAACGTCTTCTACGGGATCCTGTGCGGCGTCGTCTTCGCCGGCATCATGTTCAGCCTCGCCCGCTTCGGCCCGCGGCTGATGCAGGAGTTGCACGCCGCGGCGTACGGAGCCTTCGGCGGGATCGCGGTGGGCTACCTGTACAGCATGGCCGACCACTCGATCGTCCGCTCGTGCTGGGTCGGCTTCATCACCGGCGCCGGCATCGGGCTGGCGGCGTTCTACCGCTACCACACGCGCGATCCCTGATCCGCGAGCGCGGCGGGGGGGGGGGGGGCCCCCCCCCCCCGCCCCCCCCCCCCCCCCCGGGGGGGGGGGGGCCCCCGCCCCCCGCGCGCCGTCCGGTGGTTCAGCCCTCGGACGGGGCCTCGGAGCCGGTGGCCGGAGCGGTCGCCGGGGCGGCGGGGGCGTCCTCTCCGTCGGTCCGGCGGCCCGGCGGCTTCGGGGCGGTGGGGGTGTGGCGGGTTGCCTCGGCGCGGAGCATGGCGTTCAGGGCTGCGTAGGGGTCGATGGGCATGCCGGAACCTCACGGTGTTCGGGTGTGTGTGGGGGGACGCGCTGCTGCTCGGCACCCTCAGCAGCGCAGGACCACACTCCGCTCCGTCCACGCGGACGGCATCGGCCGTTCCGGCCCGCACACCTGTGCGCCTACCGCCCCACCGGGGTGTTTCACGTGAAACACCGGGCGCGGCAGCTGCCGTACGCCCGGCAGCCCGCGCACGACCGGCCGTACGGCGTCCCGGGCTTGCGGATCCGCGGCCGGATCGGACTCCCTCTCGGCGGGGGTACCCGGCTCGCCCGGCGCCCCGGAGCCGGTGCGCTCGACGGCGGCGGTGGCCGCGGCGGCCGCCGTGACGCCGGGGCCGGCCGCGAACAGGCACAGCAGCAGGACACAGGCGGCCGTAAGGGCCCTGGCCAGTGCCGTGCGCGCGTGCCGCGTCCCGCTCATGCGAGGGGTCTGCCCCGACATGCCGGCCCGCTCCCCGACCAGCCCGCAGATGCCCCCGACCGGGGGACGAAGACACCCCCCTCGGCTGACAGCAGGCCGGCCCGCCGGATTCAGCCCGTGTGGTGCCGGCCGGTGCGGTGCTGGCCGGTGCGGTGCTGGCCGGTCAGCCGTGCCAGGACGGTGGTCTCACCGCTGAGCAGACGCAGTTGGGCGCGCCCGGGCCGCTGCCCTCGACCGCTGACCGTGGGCGACACCCGGTCGACGGTGAACACGGCGGTGCGCCGGTCGGCCCGTGCGATCTCGATGGTCAGCCCCCGTCGCAGCCGGGTGAGGGGCAGGTCGGCGGCGGTGACCACGGCGGTGCCGGCCGAGCCCGGCGCCGGGCCGTCGTGGTCCCAGCCGGCCTCCTCCCCGTCGCCGTCCAGCGGCAGGTCGACCCCCAGGCTCGGGATGAGCAGCCGCAGCGGCCGTACCGCCCGCAGGGGTGCGATGGAGGCGGCCCGCGCGGGCCGGGAGCCCTTGCCGGCGGCCGGGCCGTGATGGCCGGCGTGCTCCAGCTGCTCGACGAGCCGCCGGTGGCCGGTCAGGCCCAGCGCCCGGGAGGGCAGGGCGTCGGCGGCGGTGGCCGCGGCGGGCCGTGCGCCTTCCGTACTGCGCAGCATCACTATGCCGGTGCCCAGCAGAGCCACGGTCAGCACGCCGGCCACCCACTTGGCGCGGGGCATGGAATCCCTCCTGGTCCGATCCCCCCGGCTCCGGCGGCCGGGTGTCCTGAGAGCAGTGGAACCCTTCTCTGCCCGTCAGTACCGCTGACAACGCCGGAGACTGACGTCACGTCACGGGCGTGTCGCCGTCGCCGCCGGGACGTCTTCGCAGCTGGCGGCGGGTGAACGGACCGTGTTCGAGGCATTGCCCGGGATACAGCCGAACGGGCGATCAGAGGATCACGAACACGACCGCCGCCGCCCCCATGAGGGCGGCGGCGAGGTGGACGGCCGGGTGACCGTAGTCACCGAACCAGAGGTGGCGGGCCAGACCGCCGAGGGCGGCCAGGGCCGTGATGAGGCCGACCTGGGCCAGGAGCGTGACCGCGGTGAAAGGGGCCAGGAGCAGCAGTACGGTGTTGAGCCCCAGCGGGACGGCGCCCGGCCGGCCGCGCCATTCCCAGATCGCCGTCTGCATGGCCCACCGGCCCCCTCATCGTCAGCTCGCGGGCTGTACAGCCTCCTTGGGCAGGGCGGCGGGGGCAAGAGACCGTTCGGCAAGAAAACCGAAGGCCAGGCCGAAAGTCGTCCACATCGCGATCTGGATGCCCAGCGTCGCGAGGCGGAACTGCCAGATGAGGGCGGCCGGGAAGTCCGCCGGGACCTCGTTGATGCCGGGCAGGGTGGCGTAGGCGATGCCGACCACCACGAGGAAGGCGACCGTGGCGATGATCGACGCGTTCCAGTTCCCGAGCTTGGGCGCCAGGCGCCGGCCCAGGATCAGCGCGGCCGAGGACAGCAGCACGCTCAGCGCGATCATCAGGACGAAGAGGGTGGTCCTCCGGACGACGGTGTCGGGGTCCCCGACGGCCGGCGGGTTGGAGGGGTACTTGAGGAACGGCACCAGGTTGACGGAGACGAACAGGCCGCCCGAGACCAGCAGGGCCGTGACCCGCGGGCTGAAGCGGCCGATGCGGCCCAGGGCGTAGCAGAAGACGAGCGCGGCGATGCCGCCGAGCGCGATCCCGTACAGGAGCGTTCCGGTGCCGAGGCCGGCCGTGGCCTGGAGGGCCCGGCTGACCGGGGCCGCCTCCTCGCCGTGGTCGTGGGCGGCGTGGCCCGCTTCCTCGATGGCGATGGCCGCGTCGACCTTGGACTCACCGAGGACGTAGGCGACGAGGAAGGCCGCCAGGCCTGCGAACAGGCCTGCCAGCATGCCCCGGACCAACAGGACGCGGGGTGAAATGGGGTTCATGGTTCGGTTCTTCCCTTGCGGTGCCGGAGATCAGTGGCAGGGGAAGCCGAGGAGGTGGCGACCGTCGTGCATCCACTCGTGGACGGTGTCGCCCTGGAAGATCGCGGTGGCACCCTGCTCGGCGCCGACGAGGTAGAGCAGGACGAGCATGAGGACGCCGACGAACAGGGCCCAGGGGGCGAGCGCGGAGAGCGAAATCGGGGCGACGGCAGGGGCCGTCGTGGGCACGGCGGAGTGAGCCATGGCAGAACCTCCAGAGGGAACACGCGTCCCGGTCAGTGGTGCTCGCGACGACATGGCGGGTCTGACTTTCCTCCCCCTCCGGGAGGATTCACAGTGGCGCGACCGTGCCGGATTTTCACCGGTACTTCCGTCATACCGTCGTCTTTTTTAGGTTGTCGTCCGAGACCGTACCGCGTTTACGCTCCCCTTATGAAGAGCGCCGTGGTACGAGTTCAGTTCGTGAGACGTCCGTTCGACGACGTTTCCCGCCGGGCACGCTTCGGCCACGGCGACCCGTGCCCGGGCCACGAGGGCCTGCGCGGCCCGGACACGGGGGACTGGGCGGGCCGGACCCTGGACGAGGTTTCCGCCGAGGATCCGGCCGCGGTGCACCCCCGGGGGACCGCCCCCCCCGACCCCCCCCCGGGGGGGGGGGCCGGCCCGCCCGCGCCCGCCCCGGGCCGCCCCCCCCGTCGCCGCGGGCGGCCCCCCCCACGACCCTCACCCAGGCCGCGCGCGCCCGCTAGGCCGTCTCCCTCGGACGGTGCCGGTGGAGCCCGCGCCGTCCGGTGCCGTGCCGGGCGCCGGGACCGCCGTGACCTGCCGGACCCTTCCGGTCGCGGCACCGGGACCGGAGCCGGGTGGCAGGGCGGACCCGGGCGGGTGAGGATGGCGGCCACGGCCGCCGCACGCGGACGCGGGCCGGTCACCCCGCCCGGCGGGGCGGCCGGACTCTGACCCACGGGCGATCGGGGTTCCCATGACCGCTCCTTCCACCCCTGCCCCCGCCGCGCGCGGACGCGGGCGCGGGCGCGGGGCAGCGGGAACGCTCCGCGCGGTGGCCGCCGTCGCGGCCCTCGGCGCCCTCGCCACCGGGTGCCGGAACGACACAGCACCCGCCTGGGGCTACCCGGAGCTCGGCGCGACCCTGGCCTCCCTGTCCCGCGGCCTGGACGAGGGCTGCGCCGAGGCGGCCCCCGCGAGCTGCGCGGCCGCACTCGACCGGCTCGGCGTCCTCGCGGAGCGGGCCTTCGCCGAGGTGCTCGACCACCGGCTGCTCGACGCCGGGTACGTGGCCGCGCTGCACGACGTCGAAGGAGCCAGGGAGCTGCGCGTCGCCGCCGCGCGGGAGGCCCGGGACCGGCATGACCCGCACCACCTCCCGCTGCGGAGGGCCGTGCTGGCGGAGCAACTGGCGTACCGGCGCCTGCTCGCCGCGCTGGAGGGCCTGCGCACCGCACCGCCGCCCGGTGACGGGACCGGGCCCGTGTGAAGTGCCCGTCTACCGCCCCGAGGGTGGCGTGGGCGGCGTGGGGAGCCCCTGGCCGTCGAGTGCCACCAGCGTCAGGACGACGATCGACCCCGTCCACGCCAACGGCGCGACGGAGGAGGGCCTTCCCGCCCCGTCGACCTTCTCGGGCAGCTCACCGAGCGGGTTCCGCTTCGACAGGACCCAGTCCAGCACCCTCCCGGCCTTCGCGGTCTCCCCCGTGGAGGCCCACGCGAGGGCGAAGAACGAGGTACTGGGCGTCCAGGCGTTCCCGCCCCAGGGCGCCGTCGCGTCGTTTCCGGGGGTGAGGCCCCCGTTGGGCAGGAGCAGGGCCTCGTACGTGGTGTCGAGGGCGCGCGGCAGGTCGGCCGGCGCCGTGTTGAACGGCGGCGCCATGAAGGCCGCGGCGCTGTCGCGGCCGTGCCGTCCGTCGACGGTGCGCTGATATCCCAGGGGCGCGAACTTCCCGGATATCGCGGACGACAGCCGCCGGGCGGCATCGGCCCAGTGCGCCGCGTCGTCCGGCCGGTGCACCTCCCGGGCGAGGGCCGCGGACGCGTGGAGACCGGCCAGCAGCGGCGCGGCCGTACCGATGTTGGCCGTGGCCGTCATCAGCTCCCAGTAGTCCGGCGAAGCCGGGGGCAGCCCGTCCGCCCCCAGGGCGGCCGCCGCGCGGGGGGCCGCCCGGCCTAGGCCTTCGGCTCCGCGGGCTCGGTGGGGTGGGCGGGCTCGGCGGGCTCGGCGGGCCGTTCGCCGCCCCGGGCGGAGGTCGCCGTCCAGGCGGAGCAGTACAGCAGCAGCTTCGCCATCAGGTTGATCCAGATCAGCAGGGCGACCGGCACCCCGAAGGCCCCGTACATGCTCTTCGCGGCGACCCCGCGCATATAGCCGCTGAGCAGCAGCTTCAGCAGTTCGAAGCCGGCCGCGCCGAGGAGGGCGGCCTGGATCAGGCTGCGGCGCGGCGGTTCGACGCCGGGCAGCAGGGTCAGCACGTACAGCAGGATCAGGAAGGCCGCGACGACGCCGACGAGGAAGGCTCCGACGCGCAGGAGCACCCCGCCCGCGCCGCTCTGCGGCACGCCCAGCCAGCCGCCGAACTTGCCGACCGCGCTGGAGCCGAGGGTCGAGGCGGCGGCCGAGGCCAGGCCCACGCCGCCGAGGCCGACGAGCACGAGCGCGTCCTTGCCCTTGCGGACGACGGGGTTCCCCAGGTCCTCGTCGTCCTTGTCCCACACCGCGCGCAGGCAGTCCCGCATCGAGGCGATCCACCCGATGCCGGTGATGAGCAGCAGCAGGCCGGCGACGAGCCCGATCGTGCCCGCGTTGGCGACGAGGCCGTTGATGTCGAGCTGCCCGGAGATCCCGGGGACCTGCTCGGCGAGGTTCTTCTGCAGCCGGTTCAGCTGCTCCTGGCTGAGGAGCGTTGCGCCGATGGCGGCGGCCACGGTGATCAGGGGGAAGAGCGCGATGAAACTGATGAAGGTGATCGCGGCGGCGAGGCGGCTCCAGTGGACCCGGTCGAGGCGCTCGTACGCGTGCCAGGCGTGCGTCCGCATCACCCGCACCGCCAGCGGGCCGATCACCGGGAGTTTCTTCAGCCAGTCCATGGGATCACCGTAAATGAGCCGATGTAAATAGCCGGGATTGTCGGTTTCGGGGACTACGGTCGTCGATTGTGACTTTTCGCGAAGCCCGTCCGACGGGCCGGGGGCGGCCGTTCCGGACCCTGGTCCTGCGCACGCTCCGGTTCCACGCCCGCCAGACCCTCAGGCCCCTTCGTCAGGAGGTGCGGCCCGCGGTACCCGCCGCGCCCGCGGCCTCCGCCGCCGTGTCGACCGGTGAGCCCGGCTGTGCCGGGACCCCGGTGGCCGGGCCGCTGCCGAAGGGGTACTCGCACAGTTTGCGCCAGACCCCGTCCGAGCCCTGCTCGTAGAGCGCGAAGCCGGTGCAGGTCCACTGCGCCGCGTAGTCGGCGAGGGTGGCGAACGCCAGGTCCATCGCCCCCTCGGAGATCCCGTGGGCGACCGTGACGTGCGGGTGGTACGGGAACGCCAGCTCCCGGTCGAGCGGCCCGTCCGGGTCGCGGACCAGGGCCTGGAGCCGGCTGCACCCCGTACCGCCCTCGACGACCTGGACGAAGACGACGGGCGAGAGCGGGCGGAACGTGCCGGTGCCCTCCAGCCGCATCCCGAAGGGTCCGAAGGCGGCCGCGACCTGCGCGAGGTGGGCCCGGACCGCCGGCAGCCGGTCCGCCTCGACCTCGGTGGGCGGGACGAGGGTGACATGCGTGGGGATCCCGTGCGCGGCGGCGTCCCCGAAGCCGGCGCGCAGCTCCTGGAGCCGGCTGCCGTACGGCTCCGGGACCGCGATCGAAACGCCGAGCGTTACGGTCCCCACGTATGTCTCCTCCGTCGTCTGGTGCGTATGGGCCTGCCGACCCAGTGTGGGGCCAGCACCCCCCGGATTGCCAGGGCCTCCTGCGGTCAGTGCTTCGCGGGGACCAGACCGAGGCGGTCGTACGCCTGCGCCAGGGTCTCGGCGGCGACCGCGCGGGCCTTCTCCGCGCCCTTGGCCAGGATGGAATCCAGCGTCTCCGGGTCGTCCAGGTACTCCTGGGTGCGCTGCTTGAAGGGTGTGACGAAGTCGACCATCACGGCCGCCAGGTCCGTCTTCAGCGCGCCGTAGCCCTTGCCCTCGTACGAGGCCTCCAGGGCCGGGATCGACTCGCCCGTGAGGGTGGAGTAGATCGTGAGCAGGTTGCTGACGCCGGGCTTGTTCTCGGTGTCGAAGCGGATCTCGGCCTCGGTGTCCGTGACGGCGCTCTTGATCTTCTTCTCGGTGGCCTTGGGCTCGTCGAGGAGGTTGATCAGGCCCTTGGGGGACGACGCGGACTTCGACATCTTGATCGACGGGTCCTGGAGGTCGTAGATCTTCGCGACCTCCTTGACGATGTGCGCGGCGGGCAGCGTGAAGGTCTGGCCGTAGCGCTGGTTGAAGCGCTCGGCCAGGTCGCGGGTCAGCTCGATGTGCTGGCGCTGGTCCTCGCCGACGGGGACGGCGTTCGCCTGGTAGAGCAGGATGTCCGCGACCTGGAGGATCGGGTACGTGAACAGGCCGACGCTGGCGCTGTTCACGCCGCCCTTGGCGGACTTGTCCTTGAACTGGGTCATGCGGCTGGCCTCGCCGAAGCCGGTGATGCAGTTCATGACCCAGGCGAGCTGCGCGTGCTCGGGGACGTGGCTCTGGATGAACAGCGTGCAGCGCTCGGGGTCGAGCCCGGCGGCCAGCAGCTGGGCGGCGGAGAGCCGGGTGTTCGCGCGCAGGTCCTTCGGATCCTGCGGCATGGTGATCGCGTGCAGGTCGACCACCATGTAGAAGGCGTCGTGCGTCTCCTGCAGGGCGACGTACTGGCGGATCGCTCCGAGGTAGTTCCCGAGGTGGAACGAACCGGAGGTGGGCTGGATACCGGAGAGCGCGCGAGGACGATCAGAAGCCATGTCTTCATTCTCTCAGGTGCGCCGCCCGTCTCCGCCCGCCCGCCACGCATCCGCGGATCCGCCGCCGGGGCCCGGCCCGGGCGGCGGATCAGGCGGCGGATCAGGCCAGGGGGAGGCCCGGGGCCGGGAAGGCCGCCATCAGCTCGGCCACCTCGGCGCGGATCGCGGCCAGGGCCTGCTCGTCCTCCTTCGCGGCCGCGTCCACCGCCCGGGAGATCCAGTCCGCCACCACCGGCATGTGCCCGGCCCCCAGCCCCCGCGAGGTCAGCGACGGCGTGCCGATCCGGATGCCGGACGGGTCGAACGGCTTGCGGGGGTCGAAGGGCACCGTGTTGTAGTTCACGACGATCCCCGCCCGGTCCAGCGCCTTCGCCGCCACCTTGCCCGCGACCCCGCGGGAGGTGAGGTCCATCAGGATCAGGTGGTTGTCCGTACCGCCCGACACGAGGTCGAAGCCGCGCTCCAGCAGCGCCGCGGCCAGCGCCTTCGCGTTGGCGACGACCGCGTGCGCGTACGCGGTGAACGCCGGCTGCGCCGCCTCGTGCAGGGCCACCGCGATGCCCGCCGTCGTCTGGTTGTGCGGTCCGCCCTGGAGGCCCGGGAACACCGCCTTGTCGATGGCCTTGGCGTGCTCCTCGCGGCACATCAGCATCGCGCCGCGCGGCCCCCGCAGGGTCTTGTGGGTGGTCGTGGACACGACGTCGACGTGCCCGACGGGCGACGGGTGGGCCCCGCCCGCGATCAGGCCGGCGATGTGGGCCACGTCCGCGACCAGGACCGAGCCGGCCTCCTGCGCGATCGACGCGAACGCCTCGAAGTCGATCGTCCGCGGCAGGGCCGTGCCGCCACAGAAGATGATCTTCGGGCGCTCGGCCAGCGCCAGCTCCCGCACCGCGTCGTAGTCGATGCGGCCCGTCCCGGCCGTCACCCCGTACTGGACGCCGCGGAACCAGGAGCCCGTCGCCGAGACCCCCCAGCCGTGCGTCAGGTGCCCGCCCATCGGCAGGGCCATGCCCATGACCGTGTCGCCGGGCTTCGCGAACGCCAGGTACACCGCGAGGTTCGCCGGCGAGCCGGAGTACGGCTGGACGTTGGCGTGGTCCACCCCGAACAGGCCCTTCGCCCGCTCGACGGCCAGCGCCTCGACGCGGTCGATGTTCTGCTGGCCCTCGTAGTAGCGGCGGCCCGGGTAGCCCTCGCTGTACTTGTTCTGCAGCACCGTGCCGGAGGCTTCGAGCACGGCGGCGGACACGTAGTTCTCGCTGGGGATCAGGCGCAGGGTCTCGGCCTGCAGGGTTTCCTCGGCGGCGACGAAGGACGCCAGCTCGGGGTCGGTCGCAAGAAGGGCGGGGTGGCGGCTCGCGCTCATGGCGGCTCCTCCGGGGTCGATGTCAGATCTCGTCCCCGCGAGGCCCAGGCGAGCGGCCCTGTATGCGGTCGTGCGCGCACGACTCCCCCGGAGTTGGTTCCCCGTACGCCAGTCGCCGTGCGTAGCGCTGTCTCTTATAAACATATCTTAGAGCCCT
>NZ_JBHYVA010000192.1:0-12580 GCF_042750055.1 Streptomyces sp. NPDC059456 | reverse complement strand
GGTCCTCGGGGAACGCGGAGACCCCGTCGCGGCCCTCGGCCACGAGCTTCCACAGCTCGTCCGGGGAGGTGACACCGCCCGGGTAGCGGCAGGCCATGCCCACGACCGCGATCGGCTCGCCCGACGACCTGCGCTCCGCCGCGGCGAGCCGTTTGCGGGCCTCGCGCAAGTCGGTGGTCGCCCGGCGTAGATACCCGAGAAGCTTCTCCTCGTTGCTCACCGAGCACACCCTCCTATGCCATTCGACGACGCCGGGGCGAGATGTGTTTTCCGTGCACTCGGGGGCAGGAATTCCGACACTGCGCCGAGCCGGCACGTACGTTTCACAAACTCGCAGCGGACTGAGATCTCTCGAAAATTACTTCGGCGACGGGTGGTCCGCCCACCCCTGAGCGCGGCCCCGGGCCCCCTAGGATCACGACCGTCCCACCCCTCCCCGGTGGGGAGCGGCCCGAGTTGGGCCCCCGGCTCCGGCCGGACCCCTGGACGCCGGCAACGGCATACCAGGGGTCGGCTTAGGGGTGGTTAGGGGTGGCTCCGGGGCAAATCGCTCCGTTAGCGTTCAGTGCGGAAACTCTGACGAGAGTCAGACGAATCGTCCACCGGAAATACGCTTGCTTTCAGGGATACACCATGTCTTGCAAAGACCCGGCGTTAGCACTCCGTACCGGCGATCTGCTTTCCGTGCAGGATCTCACTCATATCTATTCCATCGAGCGCCTGGGGTACCGCACCCCACGGCGCTCACGCTGTCTTCCGCCGCTCCACGCAGGACCCGTTCCCGCTTCCACCGCTCGCGGCGCAACCCCCCACCCCACCCTCCACCCCCCAACGAGTACGTGACACGCATGTGCGTACCTGATACGCTCTGCGTGCCGCGTACGCCGAGAGGATATGGACGATTGCCATGACGGAACTGAAGCCCAAGGCAGGAACGAAGGAGTGGATCGGCCTAGGAGTGATCGTCCTGGTCACCCTGCTGGTCTCTGTCGATGTATCCGTGCTGGGATTCGCGATCGCGCCGCTGAGCGAGGACATCTCGCCCACCGCCTCGCAGCTGCTGTGGATCATGGACATCTACAGCTTCGTCCTGGCCGGCACCCTGGTCACCGTCGGCTGGCTGGGCGACCGCATCGGCCGCCGCAAGCTGCTGCTCATCGGTGCCGCCCTGTTCGGCGTGGCCTCGGCCCTCGCCGCCTTTTCCACCAGCCCCGAGATGCTCATCGCCTCGCGGGCGCTGCTCGGCCTGGCCGCGTCGACGCTGACGCCGACGTCGCTGGCGCTGATCCGCAACATGTTCCACGACGCGAAGGAGCGCAAGACGGCCATCGCGGCCTGGGGTGGCACGCTCACCTCGGGTGCCGCCATCGGTCCGGTCGTCGGCGGTCTGCTGCTGAACAACTTCTGGTGGGGCTCGGTCTTCCTGATCAACACCCCGGTGATGGTCCTGGTGCTGCTCTCGGCCCCGTTCCTGCTGCCCGAGTACCGTGACCCGAACCGCGGCAAGCTCGACCTGCTGAGCACCGCGCTCTCGCTGGCCGGCGTCATGACGCTGATCTACGGGTTCAAGGAGCTCGTCATCGAGGGCTACAGCCAGAGCGCCCTCATCTGGGCCGTCGTCGGCGCCCTCCTGGTCGTCGCCTTCGTGATCCGCCAGAAGGTCGCCGCCAACCCGATGATCAACATCTCGCTGTTCCGCAGCGGCGGCTTCAGCGGCGCGGTCATCGTCAACCTGATGGTGGCGTTCGCCCTGATGGGCAGCAGCGTCCTGACCAACCAGTACCTCCAGCTGGTGCTCGGCTACTCCCCGCTCAAGGCCTCGCTGTGGTCGCTGGCTCCGATGCCCGCCATCGGCATCGCGGTCGCCCTGTCGGCCTCGCTCGGCCGCAAGGTCCGCCCGGCCGTCCTGATCGGCTCCGCCCTGGTCATCATGGCCGCCGGCTTCGGCGTCCTGACCATGGTCGAGGTCGACTCCAACATCGCGGTCGTCCTGGTCGGCGTCGGCCTGCTGGCCGGCGGCATGGTGGCGTCGAAGACCCTCGCCGCCGAGATCGTGGTCACCTCGGCCCCGCCGGAGCAGGCCGGTTCCTCGGTCGCGACGTCCGAGACCTTCACCGAGTTCGGCATCGCCTTCGGCTTCGCCTCGCTCGGCTCCATCGGCTCGGCCGTCTACCGCGACGACATGGCGAACGTCAGCCCCGACGGCGTCACGGGCACGGCGCTCGCGTCGCTGCGCAGCACCATCGGCGGCGCCGCCGACGTGGCCGCCCACCAGTCGCAGCAGGTCGGCGCCCAGGTGATCGAGGCGAGCCGGGAGGCCTTCACGCACGGCCTCCAGGTGGCCTCGCTCGCCGGTGCGGGGCTCATGGCCCTCACCGCCCTGCTCGCCGCGATCCTGCTCCGCAAGACCCCGATCGAGGCGGCGCTGCCCGGCTCGGTCGAGGCCGCGCAGTCGCAGGAGCCCCAGCACGTCCGGACCACCGCCGGTGCGGCTCCCACCCCCGCCGCCGCACCGCACTCTTCGGTCGCCTACCACTGAACCGGTAGCCCCGAAGGGCACGAGAAAGAAAACGTCCGCCCCGGCCACCACAGGTGGCCGGGGCGGACGCGTTTCCCCCTCACGATCTGAACAGCGAACAACCGCCCTGCCGCCCTGCCGCCCTGCCGCCCTGCCGCCCGCGATGTACCGTGCGGAGGCGATCGCGACGGGGGGCGGGCAACATGAGCAGAAGACGGTACGTGGCCCGGGGCGTACCCGGGGGATACCGCATCTGGGACAACAAGGGCGGGCGCTGGTGGGGCGATCACTACGAGCTCTGCCCCGACGACCTCCTGGTCGAGCTGAACGGTGCTGCCGACCCGGCGAAGCTGACTGCTCTCCTCAAGCGGTACAGGGCACAAAAGCGCTGATTCACCGCGCCCCGCGCAGTGACAGACGGCGCGCACCACCGAACGGCCCCGACCACTCCCCCTGGTCGGGACCGTCCAACTGCGGCGGGTGTGGGATTTGAACCCACGGTGACATCGCTGCCACGACGGTTTTCAAGACCGTTCCCTTGGCCGCTCGCCCCTCCGCCCTCACCCGAGGACCGGGTTCACAGGTCCGCCGGCCCCGCTTCCGCCCGTCACTTCCACCGGCCCGCACGACAACTGGATCCCCTGCCACTCCGGGGCGCCACGATCCCGTGCAGGACGGTGCCATTGCATTCCCGGGAGCCGATCCACGCGGATTCCCGCCGCTCGATGCGCACCCACGAGCGCGACGACCCTGGTGAGCGCCCCTCCGGTGCCGACGGCTGCAGTACAGACTCAGGCCAGGGGGTTTTCGCCTGAGTTCTTGCGGATCAGGACCTCGACGCCGTCCAGGACGCGTTCCAGGCCGAACGTGAAGTCGTCGTCCGTCTCCTGGAAGGTGCCGGCCTCGATCAGCTCGCGGACCGCGGGGAAGGTCTCGGCATCGACGAACTTGTCCATCGCCCGGCCGTAGTTGGCCATCAGCTCCTCCTCGGTCTCGTCCTGGCTGGTCAGCGGCATCGACACCTGCGCGTTGTTGCGCACGTAGCCGACCATCAGCAGCATCACCGAGAGCTTCTCGTTCGGCGAGAGCCCCGTGCGGCCGAGCGTGCGCAGCCCGCATTCGAGCCAGCTCATCTGGCCCGGCTCCAGCGGCGGCCCGCTGACCGGGACCTGGAGCATCCACGGGTGGCGCCGGAAGATCTCCAGGAACGCGCGGGCCCACAGCTCCAGGCCGCCGCGCCAGTCCTTGTCGCTGCCTTCGAGCAGTGGCGGCTTGCCGTACGCCATGTCGACCATGAGCGAGTGGAGTTCGTCCTTGCTCGACACGTGCCGGTACAGGGACATCGTCGCGAAGTCGAGCCGCTCGGCCACCCGGGCCATCGACAGGGAACCCAGCCCGAACTCGTCCGCGTACTCGATCGCCGCCGTGACGATGCGTGCCGCGCTCAGGCCGGCGCGCGCTCCGCGCTGTTCGCGGCTGCGCAGCTCCCACAGCACGTCGATGCTGCCCGGCAGGCCGCTGCCCTCGTTGCTGGTCATGGAGCGTCCCGCCTTCATTCGTCCTCTTCACGGATTCGATGCGTATCACGCACGCATAGCTGACATGGTATGCGTCACCAGGCCGTTTTCCCGCACCCCGGCCGGGATACGGGAAAGGCTCCCGCCGGATTCGGCGGGAGCCGGTGCCCGGACCGGGGCCGGTCAGCCCAGGTGCGCGCTGATCTCCCCCAGGACGGCACCCGCCTGGGAGTTGAGGTAGAAATGGCCGCCGGGGTACGTGCGCAGCGCGTACGGGCCGGTGGTGTGCCGCTCCCAGGCACGCGCCTCCTCGGGCGTCACGTGCGGGTCGCTGTCGCCGGTCAGGACGAAGAGCGGGCAGGTCAGCTGCGGGCCCGGCGCGTACCGGTAGGTCTCGGCGGCCCGGTAGTCGGAGCGGATCGCCGGAAGGATCATGCGAACGATCTCCGGGTCGCCGAGCACCGCGGTGTCGGTGCCGGCGAGGCGGGTGATGTCCGCGAGCAGCCCGTCGTCGTCGCGCAGGTGCACCCGCTCGTCGCGCACCGTGGACGGGGCCCGCCGGCCGGAGGCGAACAGTCCGTGCAGGGCGATGCCCTCGGCCTCCAGCCGCCGGGCCACCTCGAACGCGAGGGTCGCGCCCATGCTGTGCCCGAAGAAGGTGACGGGCCGGTCGCACCACGGCCGCACCTCTTCGGCGAGGGCGTCCGCCAGGCCGGCGATGGAGTCGATGCAGGGCTCGTGCCGGCGGTCCTGGCGGCCCGGGTACTGGATCGCCAGCACGTCCACGCCCGGGGTCAGCGCGCGGGAGACGGGGAAGTAGAACGACGCCGAGCCGCCCGCGTGCGGGAAGCAGATCAGCCGGTGCGCGGCGCCCTGGCCGTCGGCGTGGAAGCGGCGCACCCACGCGCCGGTCTCCACGGGGGTCTGGATGATGGTCATGCGGTGTACTCCTTCGTCCGTGGCCCGACCGCCGCCTGCCCGCGGACCAGCTCCGCGGTGACGGGGTCGAGCTCGCGGGGACCTGCGTCGAACTTGCACCGGACATGGAAGAGGTCGTTCATCAGGTCGGCCGAGCCGATCTTCCGCGACGGCCCGCGCTCCGCGATCCCGGCCAGCGGCAGCTTGCCGGTGTCGGCCCAGGCCAGGCGGCCGCGGGAGTCGATGTAGCTGCGCGCGCGGCCCGCGTTGTCCGGGTGCACGCAGTACGGGACGTCGAGGTAGCCGTGCCGGAACGCCTTGAGCAGGGCGCGCCCGAGGTCGTCGTCGAGGTTGAGGACGGCGTCCACCAGGGCGCGCGCCTCCTGGTAGGTCGGGGAGTCGAGGAAGGCGTCGTCGGGTCCGCGGCCGGTGCGCAGCGCGGTCCGGCTGGCGTATTCGAGGGCCTGGACGTTCTCCGCGATGGTCGGGATGCGGCGGGCCTCCGCGGCCGTCTTGACGATGAGGCGTTCCGCGCCGGTGCTGACGGCCAGTTCGGCGGCGCTGCCGAGCAGTCCGTACGCACCGTGGTCGGTCTCGGGATAGACGCCCATGTACGCGTAGATGACGACGTGCCAGTTGTCGACCGGCAGCAGTTCGGCGCTGAGCCGGCGCAGCGCGGTGACCGCCTCCCGGTCCTGGACCGGGTCGGTCTGCTGCGCGTAGCTCATCGAGATGGAGCGCAGGCCGTGCTGGGCGAAGAACATCGCTTCGAGGAAGCTGATGGCGACGAGCTGGCTGGGCGGGCACAGCTGGCCCATCATGCAGCCGCCGAAGGTCTCCAGGTGCGGTTCGATGCCGACGTCCTGCATGCGCACGTACAGGTCGCAGCAGTCCTCCCAGTTGCGGATGGCGTCCGCGAGCGGGGTGCGCCCGTAGGGCAGGCAGTACGAGACCGGGCCGCCCTCGGTGGCGTTGAGGTCGAGCCGCATCATCGCCCGGAAGATGTCGATGGGCGTGGCCGAGCCGTGCCGGACCTGGACCGGGAACCCCGCGTCGCGGACGCCGCCGAGCACGGCGGCGGTGGTGGCCGCCGGATGGCTGACGACCGGGTAGCCGTTGAGGTCGATGCCGTCGCGCAGAGCGGTCTCGACGGCCTCCAGGTTGCCGACGCGGGTGTAGCTGTCGAGCGTGAGGGTGCCGACGGTGGCGGCGTCGGCGGCCTTGGTGGCGACGAGCCCGGTGCGCATCCGGCCGGGGTCCCCGAAGCCCATCCGGGGCTGGACGACGAGGCGGCCGTTGCCGCCCTCCCTGCGGACGAACTCCCCGAAGTCGACGGGGGCCGGGCCGGCGGGCCGCCCTTCGCGGACGGCGGCGAGTCCGCTCATGCGGAGACCCGGGCGTGGTCCACGGCACGCTGCGGTGCGGGCGGCAGCGTGGCGAGGAACGCGTGGAACGCGGCGATCGGGTCCTGGCCGTCCTCGAACAC
Source organism: Streptomyces sp. NPDC059456 (assembly GCF_042750055.1). Classification (NCBI taxonomy): domain Bacteria; kingdom Bacillati; phylum Actinomycetota; class Actinomycetes; order Kitasatosporales; family Streptomycetaceae; genus Streptomyces; species Streptomyces sp. NPDC059456. Next base: position 6,141 of record NZ_JBHYVA010000192.1, on the reverse strand, counting down.
GGCGTCGAAACCGGCGGCCATCAGCTCGGTCGTGCGGCTGGCCCCCTCGCCGCCGTCGGTGCCGAGCTTGCCGCCGATGACGATCGGCGTGGCGGCCAGCGGGCCGCAGTCCCGGAGCCGGCCGATGACCCGCATCCCGTCCTGGTAGCCGTGCCCGTTGACACTGCTGATCACGATCATCTCGGGATTGCGGTCGCGGCACTCGGAGACGAGCAGCTCGTCGGGGACGCAGGGGCCGAGGTTGACCACGTCGTACCCGCACTCCTCGATGAGCAGCTGGAGGAAGACGAGGTTCCAGGTGTGGGAGTCGGAGGCCAGGGTGGTGACGATCACGGTCCCCTTCGACCGTTCGACGAACGCCTCCGCGGTTCTCGCCGGCAGGTCACGCATCATCGCCCTCCTCGGTCCGGTACGTGCGTACGTGCTCGATGCGGGAGACCGAGACGACCTTGCCGCCGGACACGGCGACCTCGGTCGGGGCCGGCCGCCCCAGGAACATCAGGAGGCTCGACGTGGGCCCGTACGCACCGGCGTTGGGGATGCGGACGAGGTCGCCCTCCGCCAGCAGGGGCAGGTCGATGCCCCGGCCGAGGACGTCCCCGGGGGTGCACAACGGGCCGACCAGGCTCGCCTTCTCGGTCTCGTCGCCCGCCTCGACCTGCACGGACACCGGCAGCAGCCGGCCGAGGCCGGACATCCCGCCGAAGGTGTTGATGCCGGCGTCGAGGATGACGAACTTCTTGCCCCGGCTGATCTTGACGTTGCTGACGCGGGCGACGAGCGTCCCGCTGTCGCCGGACAGGTAGCGGCCGGACTCGACGGCGAGCCGCGGTGCACCCTCGCGCCACTGCGGGAAGTGGACGTCGAGGGAGGCCTCCAGCTCGGTGCGGAGCTTGGGGTAGCGGTCCCGCTCGCCGTGCTGCGCGTACGGGACGGAGAACCCGCCGCCGATGTCGAGCAGGCGCAGCGGGACGCCCAGGTCGTCCTGGATCGCGGCGGCCACCCGGATGGTGTGGGTGAGTTCGCCGATGAGGGACTCCTCGTCGGCGGCGTTGCTCTGGGAGAACAGGTGGAGTCCGGCGATGCGGGTGCCGGGCACCGAACGCAGCTGCTCGGCGATACCGGGGACGGTCTCGCTGTCGATGCCGAACTGGGTGGGGGCGCCGGTCATCCGGATGCTGGTGGTGGCACTCGCCGAGGCGCTGTTGATGCGCAGCAGGCAGTCGGCGACGGTGTCCTGCGCGAGGGCGGCCCGGCCGATGTGCTCCAGGTCGCCGAGGGACTCGGCGGAGAAGGTGCGCACGCCGGCCGCGATGGCCTCGGACAGCTCCTCGGGGGTCTTGCCGGGCCCGGTGTACAGGATGTCGGCGCCGGGGTAGCCGGCCTCGAGGGCCGCGGCGAGCTCACCGGTGGAGCTGATCTCGGCCTTGCATGCGGGGCCTTCGCCGTCGCGCAGCGCCCGGACGAGGTCGACGTGCGGGTTGGCCTTGAAGGCGTAGAACACCTCGAAGCCCTCGGGCAGCCAGCCGAAGAGGTCCCGGCGGGCGGCGCGGGCGCGGTCGAGGTCGTACACGTAGAGGGGCGTACCGTACTGACGGGCGAGCTCGGTCGGCTCCATGGACTGGGAACTCACTTTCCACTTCCCTCAAGCAGCAGCGCCAGCTCTTTGCGGGCGTTCTTGCCGTGCTGGGTGAGCGGGAACTCGCTCAGCACGCGGACGATCGCCGGGACCTTGGCGGGCTCCAGCCGCTGGGCCACGCCCTTGAGCACCTCGGCGGGGGTCAGGTCGCTCTCCACGAAGAGGGCGAGGTCGTGCTTCTCGCCGGGCGCCAGGGCGGCCGCGGCGCGGACTCCGGGGATGTCCATGGCGGCGCCCTCGATCTCGAGGGTGCTCATCCGCAGGCCCTTGCGCTTGAACATGTCGTCGCGGCGGCCTTCGAAGTACAGGTAGCCGTCGGCGTCGAGGCTGCCGTAGTCCCCGGTGTGCAGGCTGCGCTGCCCGCTCGCGGGGTCGGTGCGGAAGGTGTCGGCGGTGATCTCGGGGCTGTTCCAGTAGCCGGGCATCACGTGCGGGCCGACGGCGACGATCTCGCCGACCTCGCCGGCGGGCAGCTCGTTGCCGTCCGGGTCGACGATCAGCACGCGGGTGCCGGGCAGCGGAAGACCGACGGCGCCGGGGCGCTCGCGGTCCTCCTCGGGCGGCATGACGGTGATGCGCTTGGCCTCGGTCTGACCGTACTGGCGGACCACGCGGGCTCCGGGGAAGTGCTCGCGCAGCGCGTCGATGGTGGCGGGCGGCAGCGCCGCGCCGGTGTTGGTGAACATCCGGACCGGGGCCTGCGGCTCGGTGTCCCGCTTCGCCAGGCTGACGATCATGGAGGCGAAGGACGGGACGATGGGGACCACCGTCGCGCCGGTCTCGCGCATCCGGCGCACCAGCGTGAGGTCGGAGTCCTGGTCGGCGAGGACGATCTCGCAGCGCGCGATGCAGGTCATGACGACCTTGTAGAGACCGTAGTCCCAGGACATCGGGAAGCGGCAGAAGACGATGTCGTCCGACCGGTAGCCGAGGGCCTCGGTCAGCGCCCGGGAGGCGAACGCCACCTGGGCGTGCGGGCAGACGACGCCCTTGGGGGCGGCCGTGCTGCCGGAGGTGTAGATGAGGGTCGCCACGTCTTCGGGGCGCACCTCGGAGGTGGTGCGGGCGCCGCGGGCGCGCAGTTCCTCGACCTCGGCCCACACGTCGGCGAGCAGGTGCACCCCGCCGACGGCCTCCTCCAGGCCCGGCCCGGTCGCGGCGGAGCCGATGGCCAGCTTGGGCCCGGCGTTCTCGCTGACCTGGCGCAGGTGGTAGGGCTTCATCGTGGGGTTGAGCGGTACGAACACCGCTCCCGCCCGGGAGGCCCCGTAGAACATGGCGGCCAGCTCACGGCTGGTCGGCAGCTGCAGGACGACGGGATCGCCGACGCCCACGCCGCGGCCGGCGAGCCAGGCGGCGAAGGCCTGGCTGTACTCGTCGAGCTGCCGGTAGGTCCAGGCACCCGCGGCGTCGCGGATGGCGGGGGCGTCCGGCGCCGCCGCGGCGGCTGCGTCCAGCAGTCCGTGGACGGTTTCGCCCGGGGACGCTCCGTGGGTAATTCCGGTTGTTCCGGATTCTTCGCGTATCGAATACGAGAGGCTGACCAACGCCCCACTCCTGCCTCGAGTTGTGGCTCGGTTCGTCCCCCCGTGGAACCGGCTGGAAAAGAGCCGAGGGAGACAGGACATCCTTCTTTTCAGGTGTCGCTTGAATTCAGACTGAGTTCGGTTGGAACGACCGGGAAATGTGGTCGCTCACGACCCTCCGGACGTCGTCGGCGTGTTCGTTCAGGAAGAAGTGCCCGCCGGTGAAGACGGAGAGGGTGAACGGCCCGGCGGTGTGTTCCCGCCAGGCGGCGGCCCCGTCCGCGCTCACGTGCGGGTCCTCGGTCCCGGTCAGCACCGCGATCGGTGTGCGCAGCGGCGGGCCGGGGAGCCAGCGGTAGCTCTCGGCGGCCCTGTAGTCGCTGCGGATGGTGGGGAGGATCATGCGGACGAGCTCGGGGTCGTCCAGGACGGCGGCGTCCGTCCCCCGCAGGCGCAGGATGCCGGCGACGAGCTCCTCTTCGGTCTCGGCCCGGGCCGTACCGGCGCCCGTACCGGCGCCGGTCCCGCCGCGGCGGGACGGGGCGCGCATGCCGGAGACCACGAGCCCGGCCGCCGGCCGGCCCCGCTCCTCCAGACGGCGGGCGGTCTCGAAGGCGATCAGGGCGCCCATGCTGTGCCCGAACAGGGTCACGGGCCGGTCGGACCAGCCCAGGACCTCCTCGGCGGCGTGCGCGGCGAGCGTCCCGATGTCCTCGATGCAGGGCTCCGTACGGCGGTCCTGGCGCCCGGGGTACTGGACGGCCAGGACGTCCACGTCCGGCGCGAGCGCCTGGGCCATCGGGAAGAAGTACGTGGCGGCGCCGCCCGCGTGCGGGAAGCAGACGAGGCGGTGGGGGGCGTCCGGCGAGGGCTGGAACCGCCGGATCCATGCGCTGGTGCCCTGGAGCGTTTCCGTCATGACTCTTCGACTTCCCTTCCCGGCAACCGGGCGGTATCCCGTTGCCCTCGTTCCATCGAAACGGCGCCCGGGGCCCCGCCGCCATTGCCCCCGCCCCCTGTGACCACCCTTCACCACCCCTAATTTCGGCCGGGCCGCGCCATTCCCACCAGGGGCGCGGCGGCTTAGGGGTTTTCAGCAGGGGTGAAGGACAGCAGCCTGAATGAGGTGAACTCCGGTTGCGGGTCCCTCCGGACGGGGGCACCTCCCGGCGGAAGCCGGGGGAGAGTCCGGGGGAGGAATGCGCAGGCATTTCCCGCGAAGCGGTGACGCACCTGTGCGGGCGTCCTCCCACTGCCACCCGCCGAGCCCGAGCCCGAGCCCGACCACGACCACGACCCACGCGATCGATCCAGGCCGTGACCGCACACCAGGTGCGGGGCGGATGAGAGAGGGACCCATGACGGAACTCACCCAGGCGCAGTCGGGAACGACGGTCCGCCCGTTTCCGCTGGCGCGCACCGGCTGTCCGATGCAGCCGGCTCCCGAGTACGCCGTGCTGCGCGAGACGGAGCCGGTCTCCCGTGTGAAGCTGACGTTCAACGGCCGTGAGGCCTGGCTGCTGACCCGCTACGAGGACATGCAGCAGATGCTGCGCGACCCCCGTTTCCAGTCGGACATCGCCGACCCCGGCTACCCGCTCCAGTTCGGTTTCCCGCTGGAGCTTCTGGAGCAGGGCATCGTGCAGCGGACCCTGTTCCACATGGACCCGCCCGTGCACACCCAGCACCGCATGATGCTGATGCCGGAGATGACCGCCAAGAAGGTCGAGGCCATGCGGCCCCGCACCCAGGAGATCGTCGACGAGCTCATCGACGCGATGCTCGCCCAGGGCGGCCCGGTCGACATCATCTCCGCGCTGACGATGCCGCTGCCGTCCGTCGCGATGACCGAGCTGCTGGACGTGCCGCGCGACCAGACGGACCTCTTCTACCGCTGGATCACCTCGCTGGTGACCCAGGGCACCCCGGAGGAGCACGCCGCCGCCAACACCGAGGTCGAGATCCTGCTGCACCGGCTGATCGCCGAACGCACGGAGAACCCCGGTGACGACCTGATCAGCAGCCTGATCCTGCGCAACCAGGAGCGCGGCGGCGACCTCGGCCCCACCGACATCAGCGCCCTCGTGCGCACGATGATCGCCGGCGGCCACGAAAGCACCATGAACGGCATGACCATGGCCGTCCTGGTGCTGCTCAGCCACCCCGAGCAGGCGGCCTTGCTCCGCGAGAACCCGGAGCTCGCCGGCCAGGCCGTCGACGAGCTGATGCGCTTCTCCAGCGTCGCCGACCACGGCACCGTCCGGGTCGCGAAGGAGGACGCGGAGATCGGCGGTCAGCTGATCCGCAAGGGCGAGGGCGTCATCTGCTCGCTGACCGCGGCCAACCACGACCCGAGCGTCTTCGCGGACCCGAACACCCTCGACTTCCACCGCAAGGAGGCCGCGCAGAACATCGCGTTCGGCTACGGCCACCACCGCTGCGCCGGCCAGGTCCTGGTCCGGATGCAGATGGAGGTCGTGTTCACGACGCTGCTGCGCCGCGTCCCCGGGCTGCGCCTCGCCAAGCCGGTGGAGGAGCTCCCCTTCAAGGAAAAGGCCCTCATCGACGGCCTGCACGAGCTGCCGGTCACCTGGTAACGGAAAGGACGAAGATGCTGCAGGTCATTATCGACAAGGACGTCTGCGTCGCCTGCGGGGCCTGTGTGCTCTCGGGGCCGGACGTCTTCGACCAGAACGAGGACGGCCAGGCCATCCTCGTCGTCGACGAGCCCGGCGAGTCGCTGCGCGACCAGATCCTGGAGTCCATCGAGGCCTGCCCGGTACAGGCCCTGAGCCTCGTCGAGCACGCGGGCGCCGCGGCCGAGTGACCCCACCCGCTTGGACGACCGGGGGCGGCTCCCCGCCCGGGAACCGCCCCTGAACCGTCGCCCCACCCGTGCGGGTCGGGCACCCCCCACCCCCCCCCCCCCACCCCCCCGGCGGGGGGGGGGGGGGCGGCGGGGGGGCCGCGCGGCGG
>NZ_JBHYVA010000191.1:0-12675 GCF_042750055.1 Streptomyces sp. NPDC059456 | reverse complement strand
GCCGGGCACGCGCAGGGCTCAGGGCACGCGCAGGGCTCAGGGCACACGCAGGGCTCAGACCGCGGCCGCCCCCAGGGCGCCCAGCGGATCGTCCAGGACGGGCTGCCAGGCCAGTTCCGCCGCGCCGACCAGGCTGTTGTGGTCCAGGGTGCACGGCAGGATCGGCACTCCTCCGCTGCGCCCCCACAGGCTGCGGTCCGCGACCACCGCGCGCAGTCGCTCCGGGTCCGCGTGCAGCAGCTCCCGGTGCAGTCCGCCGAGGATGATCCGGTCCGGGTTCAGGATGTTCACCAGCCCCGCGAGGCCCAGTCCCAGGCGGTCGATGAGCTCTTCGGTGGCCGCGCGCACCGCCGGCTCCGCGTACTCCTCGCGCAGCAGGTCTCGGGCCTGCTGGAGCAGCGACACCTCCGGCCCCGGGGTGCGGCCCGCCGCGGTCAGGAAGGCCAGCGGGTCGGCCTCCACGTCCAGGCAGCCGCGGCTGCCGCAGTGGCAGGCCCGCCCCTCCGGGTTGACGGTGAGGTGGCCGACCTCCAGGGCGAGGCCCGAACTGCCGCTGTGCAACCGGCCGTCCAGGACGAGCGCGCCGCCCACCCCGCGGTGCCCGGTGGCCACGCACAGCAGGTGCTGGGCGCTGCGGCCCGCGCCGTGCCGGTGCTCGGCGAGCGCTGCGAGGTTGACGTCGTTCCCGGTCAGGGCGGGGCCGTCGATCCCGGCCGCCTTCACGCACTGGGTGAAGATGTCCCGTACGGGTGCACCGGCCGGCCAGGCCAGGTGCAGCGGGTTGAGCGCCGTGCCGTCCGGCTCCGCGACCGCCGAGGGCACCGCGAGGCCGGCGCCGATGCAGCGCCGGCCCGTGTCGGCCAGCAGCTCCGCCCCCGCCGCGACGACCGCGCCGAGCACCTGCGCCGGATCCGCGGACACGGTGACCTTGCCGGGGGCGGTGGCCACGATCCGGCCCCCGAGGCCGACCAGCGCGGCGCGGAACCCGTCGGAGTGCACCTGCGCGGCCAGCGCCACGGGGCCGTTCTCGTCGATGGACAGCCGGTGCGAGGGGCGGCCCTGGGTGCCGCCCGCGCCGCCCGGGCGGGAGTCGACGCGGATCAGGCCGAGCGCCTCCAGCTCGGCGGCGACGGCTCCGGCGGTGGCGCGGGTGACGCCGAGCTCGGCCGTCAGGACAGCCCGGGTCGGGGCCCGGCCCGTGTGGACGAGCTCCAGCGCCGGGCCGAGGGCGCCGCGGCCCCGCTCCAGCTTGGTCCTCGCCGCCGCGGACGCCGACACCGACACCGACGCCGACACCGCCGCGGACGCCGACGCCGCTGCGGACGCCGCCTCCCCCACCCTCTCCGGGGCCCCGTTGCCGTTCATGACAGCGATCCTCGCATGATCGGCGGTCCGTCCGGCGACCCGGTCAGCCGGGGCCGGCCAGCGGGCCGCCGACCCGGAGGGTGATGTTCAGCCGCCCGGTCAGCCCGAGCCACGGCGGGGCGGTGCCGGGAAGGACCTTCGGCACCCCGTGATAGGCCAGCCGGGCGGGGCCGCCGAAGACGAACAGGTCCCCGCTGCGCAGCAGGACGTCCCGGTACGGGCGCCCGCGCGAGGCGGTGTTCCCGAAGCGGAAAACGCACGTATCGCCGAGGCTGAGGGAGACGACCGGTGCCGCGGACTTCTCCTCGGCGTCCCGGTGCATGCCCATGCGGGCGTCACCGTCGTAGAAGTTGATCAGCGCGATGTCGTACGCGTACCCGTCCGGGTCCGGTCCGGGTTCCGGTGCGGGCCGTCCGTACGCGGCGGTCACCGCCTCGCGCCCGAGCTCCGCGAGCCGCGCGGGCATCGGCTTGACCGGTGCCCCGTCGCCGTCCACGGCGGTGCGGGCGTACCCGTACGGATACCAGTGCAGGCCCAGGCACACCTGGCGGGCGGTCATCGTGCCGCCGCCGGGTGTCCGCACGGTGCGCAGGCCCGCGGGCGGGCGCGCCCAGGCGCGGCAGGCGTCCAGCAGCTCCCGCTGGAGCCCGGGCCCGAGCCAGTCGGGCACGTGCACGGCGCCGGGGGCGATCCCGGTCCGCTCGCGCGGGAAGAGTTCCCCGTCCATCACCCCATTGTCTCCGGCCGGTGCGACACTGCCCGCATGAAGATCACCGAGTATGTGGAGACCCTCGCGCGGGAAGGCGAGCTGCTCGCCGGGACGGCCGAACGGGCGGGTACCGACGTCCCCGTGCCCACCTGTCCGGGCTGGCGCGTCGCCGATCTGGTGCGGCACACGGGCGCGGTGCACCGGTGGGCCGCCGGGTACGTCCGGGACGCGGCCGTGGAGCCGGGCCCGTTCCCGCAGGCCCCGGAGCTGTCCGGCGCCGAGCTGCTGGCCTGGTACCGGGAGGGTCACGAGGCCCTGGTCCGCACGCTGGCCGAGGCTCCGGCCGACGTGCAGTGCTGGACCTTCCTGCCGACGGCCGCGCCGTCGCCGCTGGCGTTCTGGGCGCGCCGGCAGGCGCACGAGACGGCCGTGCACCGGATGGACGCGGAGTCGGCGCTCGGCGGGCCCTACGCGCACGTGGCACCGGAGTTCGCCGAGGACGGGGTGGACGAGCTGCTGACCGGCTTCCACGCGCGGCCGCGCAGCCGGATGCGGACCGAGGAGCCGCGGGTGCTGCGGGTCCGCTCCGCCGACACGGGCGCGGTGTGGACGGTCCACCTGTCTGCGGAGCCGCCCCGGACGGTGGCGGGAGACACGGGCGAGCCGGCGGACTGCGAGGTGGTGGGCGAGGCGTCGTGGCTGTACGCGGCGCTGTGGAACCGGCTCCCGCTGATGGGCCCCGGGGTGACCGGCGACGAGTCGCTGGCACGGCGGTGGGTGGAGACGGCCGGAATCGGCTGACCGGGTCCGAGGCGGTCTTGTGACCGTGCGGTACGGGCTGTGACACTGCGCGCATGGGGAGACGTACGCAGGCGGACCGTGACGCGATCACGACGGAGATCGGCTTCGCGTTCGTCACCGGGTGCTTCGCCGCCGCGCTCGTGTTCGGCGCCGTGTACGGGCCCGCCCTGGTCTTCGAGGTCTCCCCCGCCGTCGACGCCGTCCTGACCGTGGCGGGCGGGGTGTCGGCCGGGGTGGTGTTCCTGTTCCGGATCACCCACGTGCTGTGGCGCTTCGCCCGCCGTCCGGAGAACGACGACCGCTGACCGCCGCCCCGTTCGCGCCGTGCCGCGCGCGGCCGCGGTCCACCCCGGCGGGCGGTGGACCGATCGGCCTGCCGGGTGGTTCAGCCGAGGGTGGCGGCGTACTCGGTCTGGCTGCGGTACTTCCAGCTCGGTGACGCGTCCCACGGGTTGGGCATGAGCGTGCCCGTCGCGTAGGCGTAGCCCGCGCCGCGGTCGAAGGCCGTGCGGAGCGTGGCGCGCATGGCGGACGCGTCCGGGACCGCGTGGACGAGGTGCCAGAACGCGGTGCCGGCCGGGTCCAGTTCCGTACCGGTGCGGTAGCCGCCCGAGGCGCCGAAGACGTTCCCGCCGAGCCAGCCGCCTCCGGTGTACGCGGCGTACGTGTCCTCGTAGGTGACGAAGACGTCCGCGGTGCGGTGGCCGGGCTCCAGGTAGCAGTCGGCGATGGCGGTGCCGGGGTTGTCGACCACGAGGGCGGGGGCGGTGGGGTCGGTGTCGTGCACGGCGTCCTGCACGTACGCGCGCAGTTGTGCGTAGTGGTCGCGGGTGGTGTCGGCGGGGCCGCAGTCACGGCTGACGACGTCGAAGAAGATGCCGTCCACGTGCAGCCGGCCGTCGCGGGTCCTGAGGTAGTTGTCTACGGAGTCCTTCACGGCGGCGATGTCGCGGCTGCCGTGGTCGGTGTGGACGTAGCCGAGGACCTTGGTCTTCTCGCCGGTGGCGGTGGTTGCGGCGCGCAGCGCGTCGGCGCGGGCCTGCCAGCGGGCGTCGAAGGGGGCGTCGCCGTTGCCGGGGTTGAGGACGACCACGGAGGCGGCGGGTGTGGCGGCGGCGAGGTCGCCGAGCATGGGGTCGCCGGCCCGGGCGTAGGCGGGAACACCGATCTCCAGGCCCCGCACCCCGGATATCCGGGGTCTGGGGGCCGGGGCGGCCCCCTCGGCCGCAGTGCCGGCCGAGGCGGTCACGGCGGGGGCCGGGGCGGCCAGCAAGGACGTGACCAGGACGGCGTACAGGGCCTTCACGGCGCGGGCCATGACTGTTCCTCCGACGAGGGGCGGGGGCGGGGCGCAACCCGACGAACACTAGACGGGAGCCCGTTCGGTGAAAGCCGAACCACTCGCATTCGTACGAGGAACAGACGAGCGACCCGTCACCTCATCATGTGAACCACCGTCACGCGACGGACAGCCCGACCGTGTGGGCCAGTTGACCGGCGGCGTGCGCGAAGAAGGCGTCCCGGTCCTCGACGACCCGGTTGAACTGCCCGAACAGCTCGAAGGAGATGAGGCCGACCAGGTGCGCCCAGGCCGCGACCAGGGCGGCGGTGACCTCGGGGGGCAGCCCCACGGCGAAGTCCTCGGTCATCCGGACGGCTTCGGGGCGCAGGGCGGCGGGCAGCGGGGGCAGGGCGAGACCACGGCCGGCGTGCGCGGCGCGGAGGATGCCGATCAGGACGTTGGCGACGCGGGAGGCGGGGCCGACGGTGTCCATGGGCGCGCTGTAGCCGGGGACCGGGGAGCCGTAGATGAGGGAGTACTCGTGCGGGTGCTCCAGGGCCCAGGCGCGGACGGCTTCGCAGACGGCGGTCCAGCGTGCGCGGGGCGCGGCGCCGGCGGCGAGGGCGTCGGCATCGGCCCGTTCGGCGGCGGCGCCGACGCTGTCGTAGGCGTCGACGATCAGGGCGGTCAGGAGGTCGTCGCGGCTGGGGAAGTAGCGGTAGAGGGCGGAGGAGACCATGCCCAGCTCGCGGGCGACGGCGCGCAGCGAGAGCTTGGCGGCGCCCTCGGCGGCGAGCATGCGGCGCGCCTCGTCCTTGATGGCGGCGGTGACCTCGATACGGGCCCGCTCCCGGGCCCCGCGCACGGTACTCATGGGTAGCAGTGTGTCACGAATCCAGAGCGGTGCCCAAAAACGGGATCGCCGCTCCATTGCGAGAGCGGTGCTCTTGCTTTGGTGCAGCGATCCGTGCACACTGTTCTCAAGCGAGAGCACCGCTCTCCCAAGCCCTCCCGGAGGCCGTCATGAGCGCGTCCAACCCGTACTACGTCCAGGCCGGCCGGCTCGAGACCCGCTTCAACTCCCTCTTCGGAAAGCTCGCCCGTTTCGGCATCAGCCTGGCCGGCACGGCCGAGCTGTCGGTGCGCGGCCGCACCTCGGGCCGGATGCAGCGGATCCCGGTCAACCCGCACACGTACGAGGGCGAGCAGTACCTGGTGTCGGCGCGCGGCCACTCCCAGTGGGTCCGCAACATGCGGGTGGCGGGCGGCGGCGAGCTGCGCGTCGGCCGCAAGGTGCGCACCTTCTCGGTCACCGAGCTCACCGACCCGGTGGAGAAGGCCGCCGTGCTGCGCGCCTACCTGGAGAAGTGGGGCTGGGAGGTCAACCGGTTCTTCCAGGGCATCACGGCACAGTCCTCCGACGCGGAGCTCCGGGCCGCCGCCGCGGACCACCCGGTCTTCCGCATCACGGTCGCCCGCTGAGGGCGCCCCGGCCGGCCCGGGCCCGGGGCCCAGGCCGGGCCCGACCCGACCCGACCGACCCGACCGGGCCAGACCCGACCGAGCCGGACCCTTCAGGCCTGCTCCGGCTCCTGTTCCCGGCTCTGTCCCTGCGCCCGGCCCTGTCCCTGTCCCTGGCCCTGCTCCGGCTGCCGGGTCCGGTTCCGGGCCGCCCTGCCGTCGAGGATGTGCAGCGCCTTGCGCGCCAGCGGGTACGTCCGCACCAGGTCGGGGAGCGTCGTCGCACCCCGGGTGATGCGTGCGAAGGCCAGCCAGGCCGGGCGGAATCCGGTCATCACCGCGTGCAGCAGCCCCGGCTTGGCCTCGAACGCGGTCAGCATCCGCTTGCCGACGCTCATCTCCACGCCCAGCCCGGCCTTGATCGCGAACGCGTAGTTGAGGGCCTGGCGGCGCGCGTCCACCGCGTCCTGCGCCTCGGAGATCTTCACGGCCCACTCGCCGGCCAGCCGCCCCGAGCGCAGCGCGAAGGAGATGCCCTCCCGGGTCCACGGCTCCAGCAGTCCGGCGGCGTCGCCCGCGACCAGGACCCGGCCGCGGGACAGCGGCGAATCGGGCGTGCGGCAGCGGGTCAGGTGCCCGGAGGAGACCGACGGTTCGAAGCCGGCGAGTCCGAGGCGGGCGATGAAGTCCTCCAGGTACTGCTTGGTCGCGGCGCCGTCGCCCTTCGCCGAGATGACCCCGACGGTGAGGGTGTCGCCCTTGGGGAAGACCCAGCCGTAACTGCCGGGCAGCGGGCCCCAGTCGAGGAGCACCCGCCCCTTCCAGTCCTCGGCGACCGTTTCCGGGACCGGGATCTCCGCCTCCAGACCGAGGTCCACCTGGTCCATCTCGACCCCGACGTGCGCACCGATCCGGCTCGCGCTGCCGTCCGCGCCGACCACCGCGCGGGCCAGGACGGTCTCCCCGTCGGCGAGGACCACGGCGACGGTGCGCCGGTCCGGCACCGCCGCCCCGTGCTGCTCGACCCGCGCGACGGCGGTACCCGTACGGACGGTGGCCCCGGCCTTCTCGGCCTCGGCGACCAGCCCGGCGTCGAACTCCGGCCGGTTGATGAGACCGAACAGCATCTGCCGCGAACGGCGGGTCCGGGTCAGCTTCCCGTTCAGCGAGAAGGTGACCGCGTGGATGCGGTCCTTGAGCGGGAGGACGAACCCGGGCGGGAGGGCGTCGCGCGAAGGGCCGATGATCCCGCCACCGCAGGTCTTGTACCGGGGCAGCCGGGCCTTCTCCAGCAGCAGTACGCGCCGCCCCGCCGTGGCCGCCGCGAACGCGGCCGAGGAACCGGCCGGTCCGGCTCCGACCACGACCACGTCCCACACCTCGCCGGTTCCCCCGGCGCCTGCGGCCATACCGTCCCCTGCCTTCCGAGCGCCCTGCCCTGCTGCTGAGTCGGGTCCCCCGACGGTGCTGTCGTCGCTGCTCACGATGTGCTGCTGCTCCTGATCATGCGGTTGCTCCGATGCAGGGAAATCCTACGGCGCGAGTCCGCCCATCCTGCTGTGCGAGGATCGGGTCTGTCTTTCGCCGTACCCGGCATACGCCCACCACGTGGATGCGGGCGGCGTACGTCTTCACAACGTCGCACCCAAAAGGAGCGTGCCCATGTCCCAGAATCCGATCGCCGAGACCGTCGCCTCGCTGATGCCCCGCGCCAAGCAGGAGCTGGGCGAGCTGGTGGCCTTCCAGTCGGTGGCGGACTGGGCGCAGTTCCCGAAGAGCGAGAGCGAGGGCGCAGCCAACTGGGTCGCCGACGCGCTGCGCGCCGAGGGCTTCCGGGACGTGTCCCTGCTCGACACCCCCGACGGCACCCAGTCGGTGTACGGCTTCCTGCCCGGTCCCGAGGGTGCGCCGACCGTCCTGCTGTACGCGCACTACGACGTGCAGCCGCCGCTGGACGACGCCGCCTGGATCTCGCCGGCCTTCGAGCTGACCGAGCGCGACGGCCGCTGGTACGGGCGCGGCGCCGCGGACTGCAAGGGCGGGTTCATCATGCACCTGCTGGCGCTGCGCGCCCTGAAGGCCAACGGCGGTGTGCCGGTGAGCGTGAAGGTGATCGTGGAGGGCTCGGAGGAGCAGGGCACGGGCGGCCTCCAGCAGTACGCCGAGGCGCACCCGGAGCTGCTGACCGCCGACACCATCGTCATCGGTGACGCGGGGAACTTCCGGCTGGGCCTGCCGACGGTGACGGCGACCCTGCGTGGCATGACCCTGATCAAGGTGAAGATCGACACCCTCGGCGGCAACCTGCACTCCGGCATGTTCGGCGGGGTCGCCCCCGACGCGCTCGCCGCGCTGATCCGGCTGCTGGACTCGCTGCGCTCGGCCGACGGTTCGACCACGGTGGACGGTCTGGCCTCGGACGCCGTCTGGGAGGGCCTGCAGTACCCGGAGGCGGACTTCCGTGCCGACGCGAAGGTGCTGGACGGCGTCGAGCTGATCGGCGAGGGCACGATCGCGGACCGGCTGTGGGCCCGCCCGGCCGTCACGGTGCTCGGCATCGACTGCCCGCCGGTGGTCGGCGCCACCCCCTCGGTGCACGCGAGCGCCGGCGCGCTGATCAGCCTGCGCGTGCCGCCGGGCGTGGACACGGCCGAGGCGATCAAGCTGCTGGAAGCGCACCTGGTGGCGCACACCCCGTGGCGGGCGCACCTCGAACTGGAGGTCGTGGGCCAGGGCCAGCCGTTCCAGGCGGACACGAGCAGCCCGGCCTACGCGTCGATGGCGGCGGCCATGCAGGTGGCGTACCCCGGCCAGGAGATGCAGGTCAGCGGCATGGGCGGATCGATTCCGCTGTGCAACACGCTGACTTCGCTGTACCCGGAGGCGGAGATGCTGCTGATCGGGCTGAGCGAGCCGGAGGCGCAGATCCACGCGGTGAACGAGAGCGTGTCCCCGGAGGAGCTGGAGCGCCTGTCGGTCGCGGAGGCCCTCTTCCTCGTCAACTACGCGGAGTCCAAGCGCGGCTGACCTGCCCGCCCTGCGCTCCCGGCCCGCGCCTGCGGCCTGCGCTACGGGCGAACTCCGCTCCCGGTGAAAGCCGGGCCAGGAGCGGAGTCGGCGGACGTACGTTCGGGGCATGGATCTCGTCGAAGTGCTCCCCCAGCGGCTCCACATGCTCCGCTTCCCGATCGGCCAGGCCTACCTGTGGCAGGACGGGGAGGCCCTGACCCTGATCGACGCCGGTCATGCCGGGTCGGCGGCGCCGGTCGAGGAGGCGGTCCGCTCCCTCGGGCTGGACCCGCGGCGGCTGGAGCGGATCGTGTTGACCCACTGCCACCGCGATCACGTCGGCGCGGCGGACGAACTCGCCGGCCGGTGGGGTGCACAGGTGGTGGCGCACCGGCTGGACGCCCCGGTGGTCCGGGGCGAGCTCCCCGTCCCGGAGCCGGTCCTGCTCGACTGGGAACTCCCGCTGTACGAGCACGGCCTGACGGTGCCTCCCGCGCCGCCGACCCGGGTCGACCTCGAGGTCGAGGACGGTGAGGTGCTGCCGTTCGGCGACGGGGCGGTGGTGGTCCACGCCCCGGGCCACACGGCGGGCAGCATCGGCATCCACCTGCCGCGCCACGGCGTGCTGTTCACCGGTGACTGCATCGCGGGGGTGGGCCGGGTGATGCTCGGCGTGTTCAACGTGGACGGGGCGCAGGCCCGGGCCTCGTTCCGGCGCCTGGCGGAACTGGCCCCGTCGGTGGCCTGCTTCGGCCACGGCGACCCCCTGACGCAGGACACGGCGGCCACGCTCCTCGCGGCCGCGGCGTCCGAGCCGTCCCTCCCGTAACCACGGCCGGGGGGGGGCCCGCCCCGCCCGTCGCGGCCCCGGCGGCGGCCGCCGGCAGCGGGAAGATCAACCTCGACAAGGGCCGGGTCAGCCTCCAGAAGAACCAGACGGTGTCCCTCGTCAAGAACGGCAGCCCCCTGCTCTCGCAGGTGAAGATGGGCCTGGGCTGGGAGCCGGCGTTCCACGGCCGGGACATCGACCTCGACGCGTCCGTGATCGCGTACGGGCCGGACCGCAACCACATCGACAGCTGCTACTTCGGCAAGCTGTCCATCCTGGGCGGCGCCATCAAGCACTCGGGCGACAACCTCACCGGCGAGGGCGCCGGGGACGACGAGGTGATCGTCGTGGACCTCGGCCGGCTGCCCGCCGAAGCCACCGGTCTGCTCTTCACGGTGAACTCGTTCTCCGGCCAGAAGTTCACCGAGGTGGCCAAGGCCTACTGCCGCCTGATCGACGCGGCGAGCGGGGAGGAGCTGGTGCGCTTCGACCTGACCGGCGCCGAACCCCAGACCGGGGTCATGATGGCCAAGCTGATTCGCCAGTTCTCGGGCGAATGGGAGATGACGGCCATCGGGGAGTTTGTGAAGTCCCGCACAGTGCGCGGGATGGTCAAGCCCGGCTCCCAGACACTCTGAGCAGGTGGGCGGGCACATGGAGCCACCGTGACCGGTGCCCCGCCGGACCGAGGTGATGGATTCCACCCTTAATCCGGAGGTGACTGTCAGTGCCCGCCCGTAGCCTTGGAAGCATGTACAGCACACTCCGGCCCGTGGGTCCCGCCCGCCCGTCCGCCGCAGAGGCGAACGAGGCGATCCGGCACCTCGTCGAGACCCGGGTGGACGACGAGTGGCCCTCCGAGGCGTATGAGTTCCTCCTGGAGGAATGGGCCGCCGCCAGTCGCGCCGAGATCGCCGAGGTCGCCGCCGCCCCGTAACGGGCGGCGGCGCAGCCGTCGATCGCGTTGCCGGCCGCCGGTCAACGCCGGCCGGCCTCGCCTTCGGGCGTCAGTGTGCGCGCCGCCACGGTCCGGTGATGGCCAGCATGATGCCGGGCTCCTGGATGTTGGCGTACAGGGTGCGTCCGTCCGGGGAGAAGCACACCCCCGTGAACTCCGAGTACTCCGGCTCCTGCGCCGTCCCCAGGTTCAGCTCGTTGCGCGCCAGCGGGTACGTACGCCCGGACTCGGTGGCACCGAACAGGTGCTGCAGACCGCTGCCGTCCTCGGCGATGACCAGGCCGCCGTACGGGGAGACGGTGATGTTGTCGGGGCCGTCGAAGGAGCCGTCCTTCGCCGGGTCGGCGTTGACCCCGAGCACGACCGTCAGCCGGATCGTGCGCCGCTTCGGGTCGTAGAACCACACCTGGCCGTCGTGGGCCGTGCCGGGGCTCTCCTCACGTGCGTACGACGAGACGAAGTACGTGCCGCCGTCGGCCCACCACATGCCCTCCAGCTTGCGGGCGCGGGTCACCGCACCGTCCGCGAACTGCTTGCGCACCGACACCGTCCGCGCGTCGCGGTCCGGCACGCTCACCCAGTCGACGCCGTAGACCGTGCCGGTCTTCGTCGCGCGCGAGAGGTCGTCCACGAACCGGCCCGCGCTGTCGAAGCACTTGGCGGCGGCCAGCACGCCCGCGTCGTCCGCGAGGGTACGGAGCTTGCCGCGCCCGTGGCGGAAGCCGCTCGGCGGGGTCCAGCGGTAGAGCAGCCCGTTGGGGCCGGAGGCGTCCTCGGTCAGGTAGGCGTGGCCCTGGCGCGGGTCGATGACGACCGCCTCGTGGGCGTAGCGGCCGAAGGCCTTGACCGGCTTCGGCTCGCGGTTGGCGCGCCGGTCGTGCGGGTCGACCTCGAACACGTACCCGTGGTCCTTGGTCATCCCGTTCTTGCCGGACAGGTCCTCGGTCTCCTCGCAGGTCAGCCAGGTGTCCCAGGGGGTGGCGCCGCCCGCGCAGTTGGTCGACGTACCGGCGATGCCCACCCATTCGGCGACCTCGCCGCCGCGGCGGACCTCGACGACCGTGCAGCCGCCGGCCGCGGCCGGGTCGTAGACGAGGCCCTCGGTGAGCGGAACAGGGTGGGTCCAGTCGGCCCGCTTGCCCTTGAGCTCGTGGTTGTTGACGAGGAGGGTGACCCCGCGGTGGCCCTCGAAGGCGGCCGTGCCGTCGTGGTTGGACGGGGTGGACTCGCCGGAGTCGAGACGGGTGACACCGCTGTGGGTGATCACGCGGTAGCTGAACCCGGCGGGGAGGGCGAGCAGTCCGGCCGGGTCCGGGAGGAGAGGTCCGTATCCGGGCTCGCAGGGCCGGCCGTGCTCGTCGCGCAGGGCGCTGTCGTCGGCCGCCAGCGCTCCCGGGGCGGTGGCGAGGGCGCCGACCGTCCCGGTGAGCGCCACTCCCGCGCCGGCGATGACGGTGCGGGCGGTGAAGTCTCTACGGCTGAGCGGCATCGGGTCTCCAGGGGTGGGGAGGTGGTGCGCCTGTCGTGCGGTCGTCGGCGCACACGCTCCCGCCCGCACGTGAACGGCGGCTGAACTACCCGGGACGGGAGGCCGGCCCCTTGCCCGTGGCCGCAATGGCCAACTCCGGCTGAGGAACGGCGGGTTCCGAACGCCGCTCCCCGCCACGTTCCCCATCACTCGCCCCGCCGTTCCCCGCCGGCCCACCGGCGCCCGTGGGCCCTCGCGTCAGGACGGTCGCGAACGCGCCTTGAAGGCGGCCTTGCGGGCCTCCTTGGCCGCCTTCCTGTCCGGGTGCATCCGGCCCATCGCCTCCAGCACGGACGCCGTCGCCGGGTGCTCCACCCGCCAGACCTGGTCGAAGAACCCCGCGTGGTGCGCGGTCAGCGACTGCATCAGCAGCGGCAGTTCCTCCGTCTCCCCGTCCGCGGCGAGTTGCGCCGCGATCGTGTCGACGGTCAGCCAGAACACCATGGACCCGTCCGGCGCCGGTACGTCGGCCACCCCGCGCTCGGCGAGCCACACCCGGGCGAGCCCGCCGAGCTCCGGGTCGTCCAGTACCGCCCGGACCGCCGGCTCGGCTTCCGGGCCGGCCGGCGCGAGGGCCTGCTGGCAGCGCAGCCGGCGCAACGGGCCGCCCTCGTCGCCGCCCCGGGCGGCGGACAGCAGTTCGGCGACCGCGACGGGCAGTTCGCGGCCCGCGAGCCACTGCTCGATCTCGGCCTGGGCCGCGCCCTCGGGGTCGCCGGAGACGGCGTCGAGC